>NZ_JASCPO010000260.1:0-7368 GCF_029960145.1 Pseudomonas sp. PS01299
GGGCTTGCTCGCGAATGCGGTATGTCAGCCAACATTGCTGTCGACTGGCACGGCCTCTTCGCGAGCAAGCCCGCTCCCACAGGGTCCGCTACCGCTGTAAGTATGGCTTACAGGATATAACGGGACAGGTCTTCGTTCTGCGCCAATTCGCCCAGATGGCTGTTGACGTACGCAGCGTCGATCAGGATCGGCTTGTCGTCATGCGCGCTGGCCAGATCGCCGGCGCTGAACGACACCTCCTCCAGCAAACGCTCGAGCAGCGTGTGCAGGCGACGGGCACCGATGTTTTCGGTCTTCTCGTTGACCTGCCAGGCGATCTCCGCCAGACGCTTGATGCCTTCCGGCTGGAACTGGATGTTCAGGCCTTCGGTTTTCAGCAGCGCGCAATATTGCTCGGTGAGCGAAGCGTGCGGCTCGCTGAGGATGCGCTCGAAGTCTTCCGGGCTCAGCGCCTTGAGCTCGACACGGATCGGCAGACGGCCCTGCAGCTCCGGCACCAGATCGCTCGGCTTGCTCAGGTGGAACGCACCGGAGGCGATAAACAGGATGTGGTCAGTCTTGACCATGCCCAGTTTGGTGTTGACGGTGCAGCCTTCGATCAGCGGCAGCAGGTCGCGCTGTACGCCTTCACGGGAAACATCAGCGCCGCCAACGTTGCCGCGCTTGGCGACTTTGTCGATCTCGTCGATGAACACGATGCCGTGCTGTTCAACCGCTTCCAGCGCTTTGGCTTTCAGCTCTTCTTCGTTGACCAGACGCCCGGCCTCTTCGTCGCGCACCAGTTTCAGCGCTTCTTTGACCTTGAGCTTGCGAGCTTTCTTCTTGCCCTTGCCCATGTTGGCGAACAGGTTCTGCAGCTGGCTGGTCATTTCTTCCATGCCAGGCGGCGTGGCGATTTCGATGCCGGCCACTTCGGCGACTTCGATCTCGATTTCCTTGTCGTCCAACTGGCCTTCGCGCAGGCGCTTGCGGAACAGCTGACGGGTGTTGGAATCGCTGCTCGGTGCTTCTTCATTGCTGAAGCCCATGCGCGCCGGTGGCAGCAGTGCGTCGAGGATACGGTCCTCGGCAGCGTCTTCGGCACGGTGACGCACGCGGGTCATTTCCTGCTCGCGGAGCATCTTGATCGCGGCGTCGGCCAGATCACGGATGATCGATTCGACGTCACGGCCGACGTAGCCGACTTCGGTGAATTTGGTCGCTTCGACCTTGATGAACGGCGCGTTGGCCAGTTTCGCCAGACGACGGGCGATCTCGGTTTTACCGACACCGGTCGGGCCGATCATCAGAATGTTTTTCGGGGTCACTTCAACGCGCAGCTCTTCAGGCAGCTGCATGCGGCGCCAGCGGTTGCGCAGGGCAATCGCGACGGCGCGCTTGGCATCGTCCTGGCCGATGATATGGCGGTTGAGTTCGTGGACGATTTCGCGGGGAGTCATGGACATAGTAATTGACGGTCCTCAAGCAGAAACAAGCCGTGGCACTTTGGCCGCGTCAGGCTTATTCAGCGAGATCCTGCTCCTCAATGGTCTGGGTGTGGTTGGTGAATACACAGATGTCGCCGGCGATACCGAGGGCAGTTTCGACGATCTCCCGGGCCGACAGGTCGGTCTTTTTCAACAGCGCGCTGGCTGCGGCTTGCGCGTAGGCGCCGCCGGAACCCATGGCGATCAGGCCGTCTTCGGGTTCGACCACGTCACCGTTGCCGGTGATGATCAGCGAGGCGTCCTTGTTGGCGACCGCGAGCATGGCTTCGAGGCGGCTCAGGGAGCGGTCGGTGCGCCATTCTTTGGCGAGTTCGACAGCGGCGCGGATCAGGTGGCCCTGATGTTTCTCGAGCTGGCCTTCAAAACGTTCGAACAGGGTGAAGGCGTCGGCGGTGGCACCGGCGAAACCGGCGATGACCTGGCCGTGGTACAGGCGACGAACTTTCTTCGCGTTGCCTTTCATCACGGTGTTGCCGAGAGAAACCTGGCCGTCGCCGCCCATGACGACTTTGCCGTGGCGGCGGACTGAAACGATGGTGGTCAAGGGAAGAGTCTCCACGCAGCGGGGCGAAAATGCCTTATGCCCATTCATATGGGGGTGCTGGAGAGGATTTCAACCGGGGAGGGTAATGGGAGACGAATGGTGTTTGATGACTGTGGCGAGGGGATTTATCCCCGATGGGGCGCGAAGCGGCCCTGAGACCTGCGATTGCAGCCGGTCTGGCACACCGCGCATGCTGGATTTACGACTGCTGCGCAGCCGGTCGGGGATGAATCCCCTCACCACAGGGATTGTGGGCAGCCTCGGAATGAGGCTGCCCACGGGGGGGCAATCAGCGGCTCTGGCGTTGTTGTAACAACAGGTTGCTGAAGCCGCTGCCGGCCAATTGTTTCTGTGCGGTGGTCAGTTGTTCGCGGTTGCTGAACGGGCCGACCAATACGCGGTACCAGGTTTCATCCTTCACCGTGCCCGACTCAACCGAAACAGCCTGGCCGAGCAGAATGATCTGCGCCCGCACCTTGTCCGCGTCCGCCTCTTTGCGGAACGAGCCGGCCTGGAGGAAGAACTTGGTCACCGGCGCCGCTTTCGCCACCGGTGGCGCTGGCGGCGGGGTAATACCTGACAGCGCAGCCTGCGCCCGTGCGGTGTCGATCTTCGCCGCTTCCGCCGGGGTGACCGGCGTGGTCGGCACTTGTGGCGTCGGCAGGGTTTTCTCCGGCACGGCATCCGGCGGCACGATCACTTCCGATTCCGGCAGCAAGGTGTAGAAGTCGTACTTCGGCTTCACCGGTTGCGTCGGGCTCGGCGGGGTCTTGTTGGCCTCGGCGATCTTCGACGCTTTCTGCTGCTGCGCCTGCTCGACTTTCTCGCGCTTGACCGTGTCGCTGCCCTTGCCCGGCTCCAGTTTCATCAGGAACACGATGAACGCACCGACCGTCAGGCCGATGGCCATCCACAGCCAGCCCGGGATCGGTTGCTTTGCAGGAGCTTGGTAACGGCTGGCGCCACGCTTGGGTGCAGGTTTTTTCTTGGCAGCCAACTTACATGCGCTCCAGAGTTTCCAGGCCCAACAGTTCCAGGCCTTGCTTGAGAGTACGACCGGTCAGCGCGGCCAGACGCAGACGGCTCTGCATCTGGACCGGCGTCTCGGCGGCGAGGATCGGGCAGTTCTCGTAGAAGCTGGAGAACAGACCGGCGACGTCATACAGATAGGTGCAGAGGATGTGCGGTGTGCCTTTTTCCGCGACGTTGTTCAGCACTTCGCCGAACTGCGCCAGCTTCGCCGCCAGCTCTTGCTCGTGCGCGGCTTCGAGGACGATCTGGCCATCGACTTCGCTGAAGTCCTTGCCCAGTTTGCGGAACACACCGGCCACACGGGTATAGGCGTACAACAGGTACGGCGCGGTGTTGCCTTCGAAATTCAGCATCAGGTCGAAGTTGAAGCTGTAGTCGCTGGTGCGGTGCTTGGACAGGTCGGCGTATTTCACCGCACCGATGCCGACAACCTTGGCGATGTTGCGCAGTTCGTCTTCGGCCAGTGTCGGGTTTTTCTCTTTGACCAGGTTGTAGGCACGTTCCTGCGCTTCGGTCAGCAAATCGATCAGCTTCACGGTGCCGCCATCACGGGTCTTGAACGGACGGCCGTCGGCGCCATTCATGGTGCCGAAGCCCATGTGCTCCATTTCCATCGGATGGGTCACGAAACCGGCCTTGCGCGCCACGGCGAACACTTGCTGGAAGTGCAGGGCCTGACGCTGGTCGACGAAGTACAGCGCGCGGTCGGCCTTCAGTTTGCCAGAACGATAGCGCACGGCCGCCAGGTCAGTGGTGGCGTACAGGTAACCGCCGTCAGCCTTGACGATGATCACTGGCAGCGGATCGCCGTCGGCGTTCTTGAACTCGTCGAGGAACACGCACTGGGCGCCGTTGCTCTCGACCAGCATGCCGGCGGCTTTGAGGTCGTTGACCACGTTGATCAGGTCGTCGTTGTAGGCGCTTTCGCCCATCACGTCGGCCATGGTCAGTTTGACGTTGAGCAGTTCGTAGATCTTCTGGCAGTGCGACAGCGAGATGTCCTTGAACCTGGTCCACAGCGCCAGGCACTCGGCATCGCCGGCCTGCAGCTTGACCACCAGACCACGGGCGCGGTCGGCGAACTCTTCGGATTCGTCGAAACGCTGCTTGGCGGCGCGGTAGAAGTTTTCCAGATCGGACAGCTCGTCGCTGGTGATCGGGTTTTCCTGCAGATACGCCATCAGCATGCCGAACTGGGTGCCCCAGTCGCCCACGTGGTTCTGGCGGATCACTTCGTCGCCGAGGAACTCGAGAACACGGGCCACGCCGTCGCCGATGATCGTCGAGCGCAAGTGGCCGACGTGCATCTCTTTGGCCAGGTTCGGTGCCGACAGGTCGACCACGGTGCGCTGCGCCGGGCCGGCCTTGCGCACGCCAACGTTAGCGTCGGCCAGAGCGGCGTCGAGGCGCGAGGCGAGGGCCTGGGTGTTCTGGAAGAAATTGATGAAGCCCGGACCGGCGATTTCGGCCTTGGTGACGTTCTCGTCGGCCGGCAGCGCAGCGATGATTTTCTCCGCCAGATCGCGCGGCTTCATGCCCGCAGGCTTGGCCAGCATCATGGCGATGTTGCTGGCGAAGTCGCCGTGGGTTTTGTCGCGGGCGTTCTCCACCTGAATCGCCGGCGACAGGCCTTCAGGCAACACACCTTCGTTGACGAGTTGGGTGAGGGCTTGTTGGATCAGCTGGCGAATGGTGTCTTTCATGGTCTTCTCTTTCGACCGCAAGCGCGGCGGCGCATCGATGCGCGGGTGGAAAAACTGGGCATTATCCGTTGCGAAGACGGGCTTGCCAACCTTAGCAGGCAGCTTATGGATATGTGGTGACAATTCGGGCCTCTTCGCGAGCAAGCCCGCTCCCACAATGGATCAGCGGCGTTCATTTGTCTGGCTCATACCCTGTGGGAGCGGGCTTGCTCGCGAAGGCGATTTTCAGATCAATACAGATCCACGGGATCGACATCCAGCGACCAGCGCACCGCGCGCCCGCTCGGCATCTGCTCTAATTCCAGCAACCAGCTGGCGAGCAACCGATGCAGCGGCGCCCGCGCTGTCGCCTGCACCAACAACTGTGCACGATAGCGACCGGCTCGGCGCTCCATCGGCGCCGGCACCGGCCCGAGCAATTCGATGCCGCTCAGATTCTGCTCGACCAGCAAGCGTTCGGCCGCGCTGCATGCCTCATCGAGAAAACCTTCGGCCTGCCCCGGTTTGTGCGCTTCGGCACGCAACAGGGCCAAGTGTGAAAACGGTGGCAGTCCGGCAGCCCGGCGCTCGCTCAAGGCCTGCTCGGCGAAAGCGAAGTAACCCTGCTCGGTCAGTTGCACCAATAAAGGATGGTCGGCCAGGTGGGTCTGAATGATCACCTTGCCCGGCTCCTCAGCCCGCCCGGCGCGCCCGGCGACCTGCACGATCAATTGCGCCATGCGCTCGCTGGCACGGAAGTCGCCGGAGAACAGTCCGCCGTCGGCATCCAGAATCGACACCAGCGTAACCCGGGGGAAGTGGTGCCCCTTGGCCAACATCTGGGTGCCGACCAGAATGCATGGCTGACCCTTCTGAATGGTCGCGAACAACTGATTCATCGCGTCCTTGCGCGAGGTGCTGTCGCGGTCGACGCGCAGTACCGGGTAGTCCGGGAACAGAATCGCCAGGCGTTCTTCGGCGCGTTCGGTGCCGGCGCCCACCGGCCGCAGATCGACTTTGTTGCACTTGGGGCATTGGCGCGGCGTGCGCTCGACGTTGCCACAGTGGTGGCAGCGCAGTTCGCCGTAGCGCTGGTGCACGGTCATTCGCGCATCGCAGCGTGAGCACTCGGACATCCAGCCGCAATCGTGGCACAGCAGCGTCGGCGCAAAGCCACGCCGGTTGAGGAACACCAGCACCTGCTGGCCGGCCGCGAGGGTCTGGCCAATGGCTTGTTGCATCGGCCCGGAAATGCCGCTGTCCAGCGGGCGGCTTTTCACGTCCAGCCGCAGGAAACGTGGTTGCCTGGCGCCGCCGGCCCGCTCGTTGAGGCGCAGCAGGCCATAACGACCGGTGTAGGCGTTGTGCAGGCTTTCCAGTGAAGGCGTGGCGGACCCGAGGACGATCGGGATGTTTTCCTGTCGCGCGCGCACCAGTGCCAGATCCCGGGCGTGGTAGCGCAGGCCTTCCTGCTGTTTATAGGAGCCGTCGTGCTCTTCGTCGATGATGATCAGCCCCGGGTTCTTCATCGGGGTGAACAGCGCCGAGCGAGTGCCGATAATAATGTCGGCCTCGCCGTCGCGGGCAGCGAGCCAGGCGTCGAGGCGCTCACGGTCGTTGACCGCCGAATGCAGCAGGGCGATGCGCGCGTTGAAGCGCTGTTCGAAACGCGCCAGGGCCTGCGGGCCGAGGTTGATCTCCGGGATCAGCACCAGCGCCTGCTTGCCTGCTTCGAGGGTTTCGCGGATCAGTTGCAAATAGACTTCGGTCTTGCCGCTGCCCGTGACGCCGGCCAGCAGAAACGCGTGATAACTGTCGAACCCGGCACGGATCGCTTCGTAAGCGGCGCGTTGTTCGGTGTTCAGCGGCAACTCCGGTTGCGCCAACCAATGTTCATGGCGCACGCCAGGGGCGTGCCGACGAATCTCTACTTGCACCAGACCCTTGGCCAGCAGCAGGTCGAGGCTGTCCTTGCTCAGCATCAGCTTGCTCAACAACTGATGGGCCACGCCGTGCGGGTGCTGCGCCAGTGTTGCCAGTGCTTCCCGTTGCCGTGGCGCGCGGGCGACGCGCGGATCATCGAGGCTGGCGCCGGGGGCGACTGACCAGAAGCGCTCCTGTCGCGCCTCGGCCAGTTCGCCCTGACGCAGCAGCACCGGCAGCGCCCAGCTCAAGGTGTCGCCGAGGCTGTGCTGGTAATACTGCGACGTCCACAGGCACAGCTTGAACAGTGCGGGCGGCAGCGGCGGCTCTGCATCGAGCAGGGCCAACGCCGGTTTGAGTTTCTCCAGCGGCACGTCGCTGGTATCGGTGATCTCGACCAGAATCCCGATCATCTCCCGCCGCCCGAACGGCACCCGCAGGCGCATGCCCGGCTGCAACTGGGCGCGCAGCACCCCGGCCGGGGCCCGATAGTCGAACAGGCGGCGCAGGGGCGAAGGCAGGGCGAGGCGCAGAATGGCGTCGGGCACGCGGGGGGATCTCTATCAACACAAAAGGAGGCTTGGCGCAGATCAACTGTGGGAGCGAGCTTGCTCGCGAACGCGGTGTGTCAGGCACGAAGTCATCAACTGGCACAACCCAATAGCGAGCAAGCTCGCTCCCACAGGGGAGTGCGTTAAAG
>NZ_JASCPO010000261.1:0-7361 GCF_029960145.1 Pseudomonas sp. PS01299
CCGAATACTTCACCCACCGCCCCCCCCTGTGGGAGCGGGCTTGCTCGCGAAGGCGTCAGATCAGTCAACATCGATGCTGAATGGGCCGGCCTCTTCGTGAGCAAGCCCACTCCCACCCTGGATCGCGACCAGCCCCGAATACTTCACCCACCGCCCACCCCTGTGGGAGCGGGCTTGCTCGCGAAAGCGTCAGGTCAGTCAACAATGATGCTGAATGGGCCGGCCTCTTCGTGAGCAAGCCCACTCCCACCCTGGATCGCGACCAGCCCCGAATACTTCACCCACCGTCCACCCCTGTGGGAGCGGGCTTGCTCGCGAAGGCGTCAGATCAGTCAACATCGATGCTGAATGGGCCGGCCTCTTCGTGGGCAAGCCCACTCCCACCCTGGATCGCGACCAGCCCCGAATACTTCACCCACCGCCCCCCCCTGTGGGAGCGGGCTTGCTCGCGAAGGCGTCAGATCAGTCAACATCGATGCTGAATGGGCCGGCCTCTTCGTGGGCAAGCCCACTCCCACAGTTTGATTTGTGTCAGGCATTAGAGAGTGGAACGGATGACATCGCCCAACCACTCCATGAACACTCGCACCCGCAGCGGCAAGTGCCGTTGCCGTGCATACAGGATTGAAATCGCCATCGCCGGCGCGGTGAACTGCGGCAGCACAGTCAGCAGCTCACCGGTGTCCAGATGCGGCTGCATGCCGGTGCGCGGCACCTGGATCAGGCCGAAGCCGCCCAGGCACGCCGACTCGTAAGCATCAGTGCTGTTGACCGTGACGCTGCCAGCCATCGGCAGGCGCCGCACCTGTCCGTCCTGTTCATACACAAACCCTTCCGAGCGCGAACCGAGCACCCCGACGTAGTGCACCAGCCGATGCTGCGCCAGATCCTCCAGCGTCTGCGGCACGCCGTAGCGCTCAAGGTACGCCGGGCTGGCGCAGTTGATCATCGGGAAGTCGCCCAAGTGCCGCGCCACCACCGATTGATCCGGCTGCGCGCCGATGCGCACCACGCAATCGAAACCCTCGCTGAGCAGATCGACACGGCGGTCGGTGCTGCTGATTTCCAGTTCCAGATTCGGGTGCCGCGCCATGAACTCCGGCAGCAACGGCATGATCAGGCGCCGCGCGAGGATGTTCGGCATGTCGACACGAATCCGCCCGCTCAGCGACGCCGGATCCTGCCGAAACAGACCCTCGATCTCGTCCATGTGCGACAGCAGATCCTTGCTGCGTTCGTACAGCACCAGGCCGTCCTGAGTCGCCTGCACCTTGCGCGTGGTGCGTTGCAGCAGGCGGGTGCCGAGCAGAGTTTCCAGGGCCTGCACATGTTCGGAAACCGTCGAGCGCGGCAACCCGAGACTCTCGCCGGCCAGGGTGAAACTCGACAGTTCGCTGACCCGGACGAAGGTGCGCAGCAGTTCCAGTTTGTTCATGAGGACACCCGTTGATTGTTCGGCTGAGTCGATCAGTGATTCCGGTTTCAGTCTGTTTATCATCCCATGGCGGATAAATAAACTTCGCTCATCACCACTCACCGCAATCGAGGATTTCACATGAGCCGCAAAATCGCATTGATCACCGGTGCCAGCCGTGGCCTGGGCAAGAACGCCGCCCTGCACCTCGCCGCCGAAGGCGTGGACATCATCGGCACCTACAACAGCCGCGCCGATGAAGCCCAGGCGCTGGTGGCTGAACTGGAACAACGCGGTGCCAAAGCCGTGATGCTGCAACTGGACGTCGGTCGCAGCGAAACCTTTGCCGATTTCGCCAAACGAGTTGAACAAGCGTTGCAGCAACTGGACCGTCCGCGTTTCGACTTCCTGATCAACAACGCCGGGATCGGTGTGCACGCGGCGTTCGCCGAGACCACCCCGGAACAGTTCGACCTGCTGATGAATATCCAGCTCAAAGGGCCGTTCTTCCTGACTCAGCAACTGCTGCCGCTGATCAATGACGGCGGGCGCATCATCAACATCTCCAGCGGCCTGACCCGCTTCAGCCTGCCGGGTTATGCCGCTTACGCGGCGATGAAAGGCGCGATGGAAGTGCTGACCCGCTATCAGGCCAAGGAGCTGGGTGCGCGGCAGATCGGCGTGAATATTCTGGCGCCGGGCGCGATCGAGACTGATTTTGGTGGCGGTGCGGTGCGCGACAACGCGGCGTTGAACGCGATGGTCGCGAGCAATACCGCACTGGGTCGCGCCGGGCAGCCGGATGATATTGGTGGCGCGCTGTCGATGCTGCTGGCGCCGGGTGCGCAGTGGATCAACGGGCAGCGGGTCGAGGCATCGGGAGGAATGTTCCTCTAACCCCCCATTCACTAAAAACTTTCTTGGTGAGAGCCTCTGTGGCGAGGGGATTTATCCCCGATGGACTGCGCAGCAGGCCCTTCTTTTCTGGATAAAAAGAGGGGCCGCTACGCGCCCCATCGGGGATAAATCCCCTCGCCACAGGTTTTGCATTCGCCACAGGTTGTGCTTATCCCGCGCATACCCGGCGGGTCACGAGGCGCTCGCGCACCACGTCATACCCCCAGTGATACACATAGGTGTACGGCAGGAAGAACAGCAACACGCCGATGTCGAGCAAGAACGCTTGCCACAGGCTGACCGACAACCACCAGGCAATCAGCGGCACGCCCATCACGATCAATCCGCCCTCAAACAGCAGCGCATGGACCACCCGGGTCCAGGCGTTGTGCGCGATGTTCAGGCGCTTGAGCATGCGGTCGAAAAAGCCGTTGAACAGCACGTTCCACGCCAGCGCCAGCAGGGCAATCAGCACGGTCACCGCGCCCATGTCCAGCAGCGGTTTGTCCATGATCCACGCCAGTAACGGGGTGCAGATCAGGATCGCCAGAAACTCGAAACCGATGGCCTGGAAGATACGTTCAGTGATGGATTTGTTGGCAGTCATGGCCTGACTCCTTGAGTGAAGAGGGTTGCCATGATCGGCCACCACGCCGATACTTCATAACCAATAACCATCGATCAAGGCGATAGTTCATGGCTTCGCAAGAAGTGCTATTGGCGTTCGTGCAAGCGGCCACTCAGGGTTCGTTTTCGGCAGCGGCGCGCAAACTGGGGCGCAGTCAGTCGACCATCAGTGCGGCAGTGGCCAGCCTGGAGATCGATCTGGACCTGATTCTGTTCGACCGCAGCAGCCGCAAACCGACCCTGACCCCGGCCGGGCACGTGATGCTGCAACGGGCCGAGGCGATTCTGGCGGCCACCAGTCGTCTGCAAATGACCGCGCGGCAACTGGCCGAAGGCGTCGAACCGAAGCTGACCGTGGCGATTTCCGACACCTACCAGTCAGCGCGATTTGAAGCGGCACTGGTCGGCTTCGAGCAGCGTTATCCGGACCTGGAACTGGAATGCTTGATCGCCGAGTGTGACGACCTGATCGAGTTGGTCCAGCGTGGCCGCGCACACTTGGCGTTTGCCGAAATGCAGGACACCTATCCACCGGATCTGGTGACCTCGACCGTCGCCGAGCGCACTGACCTGGCGCTGTTCGTCAAAGATGATCATGTGCTGACCCGTGTCGAACGGGTCGACCAGCAGGTGCTGGAGCAGCATCGCGAGTTGCGCCTGGCGACCATCGTCAATCCCTACGACAGCCGGGCAAAGGGCCGGGTGTGGTCGGCGCCGAGTTACCTGATGCTGATGGAAATGGCGGAGATGGGCTTTGGCTGGGCGGCGCTGCCGCGCTGGCTGGTGGCGCGTTTCGGTAATGGCTCGCTGGTGGAACTGACGGTGCGCGGCTGGCCGCGGCCGGTGTATGTCGATGCGTTGTGGTCGCGGCTGTATCCGCCGGGGCCGGCGGGGAGCTGGTTGCTGAGCAAGATGCTGGAATAGCGGCGCGCCCATTCGCGAGCAAGCTCGCTCCCACAGTTGGAATGCGATCGCCTGTGGGAGCGGGCTTGCTCGCGAAGGGGCCGGCACTGCCAATGAATTCCTGGGATCAATCCAGTTCGCTCAGCCGCCCCTCGATAAACCGCCGCTCCGGCTCTTGCCGGGTCAGCTCCAGTGCTCGCCGGTACGCCGCCCGCGCCTGCTCCACCCGGCCCAACTGCCGACAAAATTCCGCCCGCGCCGAATGCGCCAGGTGGTAATCCTGCAACTCACCGCGATCCAGGATCCCCTCGATCAGCGTCAGCCCGGCCAGCGCCCCATCGCGCTTGGCCACTGCCACCGCGCGGTTCAACTCGATCACCGGCGACGGCACCGCCCGCAACAGCACGTCATACAGCCCGACGATCTGCTGCCAATCGGTTTCTGCCGCTGACGGCGCTTCGGCATGCACCGCGGCAATCGCCGCTTGCAGGCAATACGGCCCGAACCTTCGGGTGGTCAGCGCCCGCTCCACCAGCGCACAACCTTCGGCGATCAACCCGGCATCCCAGCGCGAGCGATCCTGGTCGTCCAGCAGGATCAGTTCTCCACTGGGTGACGTGCGCGCCGGCCGCCGCGACTCATGCAACAACATCAACGCCAGCAGGCCCATGACCTCCGGTTCCGGCAGCAGCTCCATCAGCAACCGCCCAAGCCGAATCGCCTCGCGGGTCAGATCCTCACGGGTCAGCTCGGCGCCCATCGACGCCGAATAGCCTTCGTTGAACACCAGATAAATCACCCGCAACACGCTGTCGAGGCGCTCGGGCAGTTCGCTCAGGCTCGGTACTTGATAAGGGATTTTTGCATCGCGAATCTTCGCCTTGGCACGGACGATGCGCTGGGCAATCGCCGCCGGTGCCGAGAGAAACGCGCGGGCGATTTCCTCGGTGGTCAGGTCGCAGACTTCCCGCAGGGTCAGCGGCACTTGCGCATCCGCCGCCAGCGCCGGGTGACAGCAGGTGAAGATCAGCCGCAGGCGGTCGTCTTCCACGTCTTCGCCACTCCAGTCGGCCTGTTCCAATTCTTCGAGCTGCGCCAGCAACAGCGGCTGCGAGGCCTTGAAGCGGGCGCGGCGGCGCAACACATCGATGGCCTTGAAGCGCCCGGTGGACACCAGCCAGGTGCGCGGATTGTCCGGCACACCGTCGCGCTGCCAGCGCTCGACCGCGACGAAGAACGCCTCGTGCAAGGCTTCTTCGGCGAGGTCGAAATCCCCGAGCAGACGAATCAGGGTCGCCAGAATCCGCCGCGAGTCTTCGCGATAGACCTGCTCGACCCGCGCCCGGACTTCAGACATTCAACTGCCGCACCGGACGCACTTCAACGCTGCCGACCCGGGCCGCCGGAATATTGCCGGCGACCTGAATCGCTTCGTTGAGATCCTTGGCATCGATCAGGTAGAAACCGGCCAGTTGCTCCTTGGTTTCAGCGAACGGGCCATCGGTGATCGACAGCTTGCCGTTGCGCATCCGGACGGTGGTTGCGGTCTGCACCGACTCCAGCGCTTCGGCCGCGACCATCCGCCCGCTGCCCTGAATCGACTCGGCATACGCCCAGCACTCGTCGTCTTCCGGGCTGTCGGGCGAGGTGTGCAGCAGGCGCTCATCGCTGTAGACCAGGCATAAGTACTTCATGGTTTTCTCCTGATTCGAACGGATCAACTATGGCTGAAGATCAGGGTTGCACATCGAACAGCGTGCTGCCGCTCATCGGATCGAACGGTGCCGACCAGTGCTCGTGAGCGATTTTCCACGTCCCGCCGACCTGCCGATAGCACGCGGTGGCGCGCATCCAGCAGCTCTGGGTTTCGCCCTTGTCGTTGGTGCCGCCGCAATGCGTTACCCAATGGGCGAAGGCGAGGTTGTCGGCGGTCTCGATGGCGATCTCGTGAAACTCGAAAACGTGCGGGCCGGAACACATCTCCATGCAGGCTTCCCAATGTGCACGGTAGGCCGCTTTGCCCTTGAATTGCAGGGCCTTGATCGCATCGAAGGAGACGATGTCG
Organism: Pseudomonas sp. PS01299; assembly: GCF_029960145.1. NCBI lineage: Bacteria > Pseudomonadati > Pseudomonadota > Gammaproteobacteria > Pseudomonadales > Pseudomonadaceae > Pseudomonas > Pseudomonas sp. PS01299. Next base: position 5,907 of record NZ_JASCPO010000261.1, read on the forward strand.
TCGGTGTACAACGTCATGACCTTGTCGACGTTCTTGGTCATTACCGCGTCGCGGTAGGTATTGATCAGGGTCTGGATTTCAGTCTGTGCGCTCATGGTGTTCTCCGTGTTTTTTTTGCTGAAGACACCCTTAGTCGTTCGGCCATCGTGCGGATCGACAGACGAAACAAAAAATTTCCGCCGAACACAAAATCGCTAGAATCCGAGGCTCATCTTTGTAGGAAAAAGGAAATTCCCGTGTCAGCCCAACTCGTGCCGTACGACAGCCTGAACGCGTTGCAGCGTCAGCAGGTCGAGGCGATTGAAATCCATCCCGAGCAGATCAAATTTTCCGGCGACATTCACGGCGCGTTGCACACGCTGCTGTCCAGACCCGGCCCCGGCGTCAAAGGTTTCGCGCTGCTGGCCGATCAGGTGCCGGTGGCTTTTCTGCTGCTCAAGCGCCCACCGGTGTTGCCGGACTGGGCCGATGAACACAGCGCCACCCTGCACGCCTTGCAGGTCGATCACCGGGCACAGGGCAAAGGTTACGGCAAGGCTTGCCTGCAGGCGCTGCCCGAGGTGGCGCGTGAAGCATGGCCGGAGATCAAGGGGCTGGAACTGTCGGTGGATGCCGATAACGATGCCGCCATCGCGCTGTACGCCAAACACGGTTTCGTCGACAGCGGCGAAGCGTACAAGGGCCGGATCGGTTACGAGCGGCGTATGGGACTGTTTTTCTAAGTCATCGAGGGATGCACGATGATCGATTCAATCGAAGCACTGGAAGCTATTTACGGCCTGCCCCACGACCGCGCGGTGCGCAAGCAGATCGGTTTTCTCAACGAGGATTATCAGGCGATGGTGCGCCTGTCGCCGCTGGTGATCATCAGCTCGGTGGGCGCCGACGGTCTCGACAATTCGCCGCGCGGTGACAAAGCCGGGTTCGTGCGGATCATTGACCAAAACACCCTGGCCCTGCCGGACCGCCCGGGCAACAACCGCATCGATACCCTGCGCAATGTGCTGCACGATCCACGGGTGTCGTTGCTGTTCATCATTCCGGGCATTGGCGAGACCTTGCGGGTCAATGGCACCGCGACCATCAGCGCCGATCCTGAGCTGCTGGAAAGCTTTGCGGTGAACGGCAAACCGGCGAAAACCGTGTTGCTGGTGACGGTAGAGGCAGCGTTTTTCCACTGCTCGAAAGCCTTTGTGCGCTCTGACGCCTGGAACCCGGAAACCCACCTGCCGCGCTCGGCCCTGCCCTCTGCGGGCGCGTTTCACAAGCGCCTGAATGACGGGCAGTTTGACGCCGAGACCTACGACCGCGAAGCACCGAAAAGAGTAAGCGACACTCTCTACTGACACCTATCAACGAGTCACCACTGCTCCCCTGTGGGAGCGGGCTTGCCCGCGAAGGCGTCGTGTCAGATAAATCATTGGCAACTGACACACCGCCTTCGCGAGCAAGCCC
>NZ_JASCPO010000262.1:0-7295 GCF_029960145.1 Pseudomonas sp. PS01299
GTCAGCAACATCCTTATCGACTGACACGCCGCCTTCGCGAGCAAGCCCGCTCCCACCGGGATTTGTGCGTGGCAAAAAACAGGTTGTTCAGCTTGCGTTCAGGTTTATGTCAATCATTGTCATGTGAGAATGGTTGTCATTATGTTACAACTTGTAACTTCTTCGAATGACTTAGTGGACACCGAATGCTCGTTCCCTTTCTGATCATGCTGCGCGAAGGCATTGAAGCCGCGCTGATCGTTGGCATCATCGCCAGCTACCTGCAACAGACCGGTCGTGGCCAGTGGATGCCGGCAGTGTGGATCGGCGTGTTTCTCGCTGCGGCCCTGGCGTTGCTGGTCGGTGGTGGCCTGGAACTGGTGAGCGCCGAATTCCCGCAGAAACAGCAGGAGTTGTTCGAAGGCATTGTCGGACTGGTCGCGGTGGGCATTCTCAGTTCGATGGTGTTCTGGATGCGCAAGGTTGCGCGCTCGATCAAGCATTCGCTGCAAGCCTCGCTCGATCACGCTCTGACTTCGTCAAAGCACCAGGTAATCGCGCTGATCGCCATGGTGTTCTTCGCCGTGGCTCGCGAAGGCCTGGAAACTGTGTTCTTCCTGCTCGCCGTGTTCCAGCAGAGCGAAGGCCCGGGCGCGCCGATCGGTGCCCTGCTCGGCCTGGTGCTGGCGATTGTTGTCGGCTTCCTGATCTACAGCGGCAGCATGCGCCTGAACCTGTCGGCGTTCTTCAAGTGGACCGGGCTGTTCATACTGGTGGTCGCCGCCGGGATCCTCGCCAATTCGGTGCAAGCTCTGCATGAAGCCGGCGTGTGGAACCACCTACAAACCGTGCTGTTCGACTTCAGCGCGACGCTGCCGATGGACGGCCCGCTGGGTTCGGTGCTAGCCGGCATGTTCGGGTATCAGGATGCGCCGACCGTCAGCACTCTCGGTGCGTACCTGATCTATCTGGTGCTGGCGCTGGTGATGTTTTTCTACCCCGCCGCGCCGGCCTCCAGCGCTGACGCCGCCGGCAAATCGTCTTCCGTTTCCAGCCAATAAGGGCCTCCATGTCAAAGCCTAATACTCCTCAGGCCTCGCCTCCCCGCGCCTTGCGCTGGGCGGTGGCCGGTTCGGTGGTCGTGATGATCGCCGCCGGTGGCCTGTTCTACTACGCCTCGAAAATGGCCGCGGCCAAGCGTCAGCACAACCATGATGAAGTGGTGGTCAACATCAACGCCCACAGCTGCGATCCGAACGAGCTGACGGTTCCCGCCGGTCGCGCCAGTTTCCGCATCGTCAACCGCTCCGACCGGGCGGTGGAATGGGAAATTCTGGACGGCGTGCTGGTGATCGAAGAGCGCGAAAACATCGCGCCGGGCCTGAGCCAGGTGATCAACGCCAACCTGCAACCCGGCGACTATGCGATCACTTGCGGTCTGCTGAGCAACCCTCGCGGCGTGCTGCACGTGACGCCGACAGCGGCTTCCGATGCTGCCGCCAAGGCCAAGCCGTCGATGGTCGCTTTCGTCGGGCCGCTGTCGGAGTTCCGCGTGTATCTGGCGACGCAAGGCAGCGCGCTGATCAAAGCCGTGACCGCGCTGAATCAGGCAATTGCCGGCGGCGATCTGGCCCAGGCGCAGACGCTGTACCTGCCGGCGCGTGCCGCTTACCAGCGTCTGGCACCTGCCGCGCAACGGCTGGCCGAACTGGACAACAGCATCAATGCCCGCGCCGATTACTTCGAAAAACGCGAACAGGATCCGGCGTTCGTCGGTTTCCACCGGATCGAATACGCGCTGTTTCAGCAACGCAGCCTCGACGGCTTGAACACGGTCGCCGAGCGCCTGCTGGCCGACGTCACCACCCTCAAACAGCAACTGCTGGCGCAATCGCTGCCGCCGGAGCAACTGGTAAGCATCGTGGTGCGCAATCTCAACACCCTGGCCGACGTGCGTGCTGCCAGCGGTGAAGAGGAACGCTACAGCCACGGCGACCTCAATGGCTTCGCCAGCAACCTGGAAACCGCACACAAAGTGGTCGAGCTGCTGCGGCCGATGCTGACCAGGTCGGCGCCGGATCTGCTGCCGAAAATCGACGCGGCGCTGAGTGATTTCGACAGCGTACTGAACAACTTCAAGGTCAAGGACGGCTACGCCACTTACGACACGGTCAGTGGCGCACAACGCAAACAGATCGCCGACAAGGCTCAGGCTCTGGCTGACGCTCTGGATGGCATCGATCCCGCCCTCGGCCTTTCCGGCCTGTAAGCAGAAGACGAATACCGATGAAAGAATTGCAAAACCTCGATCTGCAACGTCGCCGCCTGCTGATGGGCATGGGTGTCGCCGGCGTCGCCCTGGCCGGTTCGGCCCTGAGCTGCCCGGCCATGGCTGCAGCGCCGGCGCAAGTCACCGAAGCGCCGAGCAGCGACAAGACCGAAGACCGCCATGATTTCCACGGCGTGCACCAGACCGGGATCGTCACCCCGCGTCCGGCGTCCGGCATGTTCGTGTCGTTCGACGTACTGGCTAGCGATCGCGAAGACCTTGAGCGGCTGTTCCGTACCCTCAACGAGCGCATCGCGTTCCTGATGAAGGGCGGCCCGGTGGCGCAGATCGACCCGAAACTTCCGCCGCCGGATTCCGGCATTCTCGGCCCGGTGGTGACTCCGGACAACCTGACCATCACCGTCTCGGTGGGCGAGTCGCTGTTCGACGAGCGCTTCGGCCTGGCCGACGCCAAACCGAAGCGCCTGCAACGCATGGTCGGCTTCCCCAACGATGCGCTGGAGGCCGATTGCTGCCACGGCGACTTGAGCCTGCAGTTCTGCTCGAACACCGCCGACACCAACATTCACGCCCTGCGCGACATCGTCAAGAACCTGCCGGACCTGCTGCTGGTGCGCTGGAAGCAGGAAGGCAGCGTGCCGCCGCAAGCTCCGGCCAAACCGGGTGTGCCGGCGCAATCGGCGCGTAACTTTCTCGGTTTCCGCGACGGCTCGGCCAACCCCGATTCCAACGACACCAGAGCGATGGACAAGATTGTGTGGGTGCAACCGGGCAGCGATGAGCCGGCGTGGGCGGCCCACGGCAGCTATCAAGCTGTACGGATCATCCGCAACTTCGTCGAGCGTTGGGACCGTACACCGTTGCAGGAACAGGAAAGCATCATCGGCCGGGTCAAGACCACGGGCGCACCGATGGGCGCGAATCACGAAACCGAAATCCCGGATTACAGCAAAGACCCGGAAGGCAAACTGACCAAGCTCGACGCGCACATTCGCCTGGCCAACCCGCGCACCGCCGCGAGCCAGGCCAACCTGATCCTGCGCCGGCCGTTCAACTACTCCAACGGCGTGAACAAGAACGGCCAGCTCGACATGGGCCTGCTGTTCATCTGCTACCAGGCCGATCTGGAAAAAGGCTTCATCACCGTGCAGACCCGGCTCAACGGCGAGCCGCTTGAGGAATACCTCAAACCGGTCGGCGGCGGTTATTTCTTCACCCTTCCGGGTGTCACCGGCGACAAGGATTTCATCGGTCTCTCGCTGCTCAACGCCACCCAACCCAAAACAGCTGCCTAACCATAAAAAACCTCGGAGCCGCTCCATGAAAAAGTCGCCACTCGCGTTACTGCTGACCCTCGGTTTGCTCAACACCCCGCTGTCGGCGTTCGCCGCGACGGCGCCACTGGATCTGGTCGGCCCGGTGTCGGACTACAAGATCTACGTCACCGAGCAACTGGATGAACTGGGCAGCCACACCAAACAATTCACCGATGCGGTGAAGAAAGGTGACCTGGCCACCGCGCAAAAACTCTACGCGCCGACCCGCGTCTACTACGAGTCGATCGAGCCGATTGCCGAGCTGTTCAGTGACCTTGATGCGTCCATCGACTCTCGCGTCGACGACCACGAAAAAGGCGTGAAGGCTGAAGACTTCACCGGTTTTCACCGCATTGAATATTCGCTGTTCTCGGAGAAAACCACTGAAGGCCTGACCGCTCTGGCGGACAAGCTCGACAGCGATGTGAAAGACCTGCAAACCCGCGTCGCTGGTCTGACCTTCCCGCCTGAGAAAGTCGTCGGTGGTGCGGCCGCGCTGCTGGAAGAAGTCGCCGCGACCAAGATCTCCGGTGAAGAAGACCGTTACAGTCACACTGACCTGTATGACTTCCAGGGCAACATCGACGGCGCGAAGAAAATCGTCGACCTGTTCCGTCCGCAGATCGAAAAACAGGACAAGGCGTTTGTTGCCAAAGTCGACAAGAACTTCGCTACCGTGGACAAGATCCTTGCCAAGTACAAGACCAAGGACGGTGGTTTCGAGACTTATGACAAAGTGAAGGATAACGACCGCAAAGCACTGGTCGGGCCGGTCAATACCTTGGCGGAAGACCTGTCCACATTGCGTGGCAAGCTCGGTCTGAACTGAGTTTTTGTAGCGCCTGATCCGGCTCCTTCGCGAGCAAGCCCGCTCCCACATTGGGGGTGTGTTGAGCACAAACAGTGTGGTCGACACAAATCCAATGTGGGAGCGGGCTTGCTCGCGAAAGCGCTGGCAGCCGCACCCAATGACTTGAGCCTTACAAAATCCGGTAGAGCAACCGCTCGATCCGCACCCGACTCACACGCTTCAAAAACTTCGCCACCCCCGCCGGGTACTCCGGCAAGGTTTCCAGGTTCTGGAAACTGGCAATCCGCGTGGTGTTGCGGAAGATCTCTTGCTGCTCCTTCGCCCGTGGCTCAAGCCACTCGCCTTGCGGATCATCGATCAACAGCGCGTTTTCCAGGTCCAGACGAAACGCCCGTGGATTGAGGTTGTTGCCGGTCAGCAGCGTATAGCGCTGGTCGACCCACATGCCCTTGAGGTGATAGCTGTTGTCGCCGTCACGCCACAGATGCAGGTTCAACTGGCCGCTGTCGATGTTGCGCTGATGCCGCTTGGCAAAACGCCGCAGGCTGATTTCGTACAGATACGGCAGCGCCGCAATCACCTTGAACGGCTCGCTCGGCGGAATGTAGAAATCGTTGGCGGTTTTGTCGCCGACCACGATGTCGATCTTCACCCCACGGGCCAGCGCACGGTTGACCTCGCGGATGATCGGCAGCGGCAGGTTGAAGTACGGCGTGCAGATGGTCAGCTGCTGTTGCGCGCTGGCGATCAGCTCGACAATCACCCGGTTCAACGGGTTGTTCTTGCCCACGCCCAGCAACGGACTTACCGACAGGCCGGTATGCGCGGTGCTGCCGGCGCTGGTGTCGTACGCCGCATATTTGAGACGGCTGCGCAGGTCGCCGATGTCGTTGCGCAGGCTGCGGGTGGTCGGCAGGTTGGGCAGGTCGAGGCGATGCACAGCCTTGGATTCGATCAGGCCGTGCTTGACCAGGTGATGCATTGAATCCGCCAGTTCGCGGCTGTGCAGCACGTGGTAGCGGTCGAAACGGTACTTGTCGAACTTGTGCAGGTAGACGTTGTTCAGGCTTGCACCGCTGTAAACCACGCAATCGTCGATCACGAAGCCTTTCAGATGCAGGACGCCGAACAGTTCGCGGGTCTGCACCGGCACGCCGTAGACCGGCACTTCACTCTGATGGGTGCGGGTCATTTCCTGGTACCACGCCGAGTTGCCCGGCTGTTTGCCGGCACCGATCAACCCGCGCTGGGCGCGCAGCCAGTCAACCACCACGACGATCTCCAGCTCCGGGCGCTTGAGCTTGGCGGCGTGCAAGGCATCGAGGATTTCCTGACCGGCCTCGTCGTGCTGCAGATACAGCGCAACGATGTAGATGCGCCGGGTCGCCTCGGCGATTTTCTCCAGCAGGCAACGACGGAACTCGGCGGCGCCGGACAGAATGGTCACGGCCTCGGCAGTCAGCGGAAAGCTGCGCAGTTTGGGCAGCAAAGAGCGTTTGAAAAGCAACGGCATAGGGCTCGCAATGGGTCGAATCCGAAGAACCCGAGAGCTTACACCATCAACCGGTTCGGGTCTTGTTACTGTCTGTAATGACCCCTTCGCGAGCAAGCTCGCTCCCACAGTGGATCGCATTTCAAATGTGGGAGCGGGCTTGCTCGCGAAAGCGGTATCGCAGACACAAAAATAACTGCTTGACCAAGGAGAACGATCGTTCTACTGTTCGCCACATGAACGAAATCACTGACACCTCGACCCGCGACATCATTCTGGATGTCACCGAAAAGTTGATCTACAAAAGTGGCATCGCGGCCACCGGCATGGATCTTCTGGTGAAAACCGCCGGCGTCTCCAGAAAAAGCATCTACCGCTACTTCGCCAACAAGGAGGAGCTGACCGTCGCTGCCCTGCAACGCCGCGACGTGCGCTGGATGCATTGGTACAGAAGTGCTGTCGATCAGGCCGAAACCCCGGCCGACCGCCTGCTCAACCTGTTTACCGTGCTCAAAAGCTGGTTCGCCTCGGAAGGCTTCCGTGGCTGCGCCTTTATCAACACCAGTGGCGAAACCGGTGATCCCGAAGACCCGGTACGTCAGGTCGCCAAAGACCACAAACAGAAACTGCTCGACTACCTGTGCGAGCTGTGTACCGAACATGGCGTCGAAGATCCGCAACGTCTGGCCAGACAATTGCTGATCCTGATTGACGGCGCCATTACCGTAGCGCTGGTGATGGGTGATCACAGTGCCGCTGATAATGCGCAATGCATGGCGCGTAAGTTATTGGACCTGTAACGCCTTAAATAAGCCTCAACCGTTGTTTAATCGTTAATTAGATCGGGAGACTGAAAATGTCGACTGCTGCCCAAGTGCGTCCGCCTTTACCGCCGTTCAACCGTGAATCGGCTATCGAAAAAGTACGTCTGGCCGAAGATGGCTGGAACTCCCGCGATCCCGAGAAGGTGTCGTTGGCCTACACCCTCGACACAAAATGGCGCAACCGCGCCGAGTTCGCCAACAACCGCGAAGAAGCCAAGGCCTTCCTGACCCGTAAATGGGCCAAGGAACTCGACTACCGCCTGATCAAGGAACTCTGGGCCTACTCTGACACGCGGATTGCCGTGCGCTACGCCTATGAATGGCGCGACGATTCGGGCAACTGGTTCCGCTCCTACGGCAACGAAAACTGGGAGTTCGATGAGCACGGGCTGATGTTCCAGCGTTATGCCTGCATCAACGACATGCCGATCAAGGAAAGCGAGCGCAAGTTCCATTGGCCGCTGGGTCGGCGTCCGGATGATCATCCGGGGCTCTCCGATCTCGGTCTCTAAGTCCACATAGTTCCAATTGTAGGAGTGAGCCTGCTCGCGATAGCGGTGTGTCAGTCAGCCTGAATATTGAC
>NZ_JASCPO010000263.1:0-7244 GCF_029960145.1 Pseudomonas sp. PS01299
ATCACCCAACCTGCCGCACACAGCTGAGCCATTGTGGGAGCGGGCTTGCTCGCGAAGGCGTCAGCACATCCAACACTTTCGGTGACTGACACACCGCTTTCGCGAGCAAGCCCGCTCCCACAGGGGGATTGGGTGAGTCAGTTAGAGACTGGTCGGCTGTCAGGCCGCCATCGCTGGCAAGCCAGCTTCCACAGGGATTGGGTGAGTCAGTTAGAGAGTGGTCGGCTGTCAGGCCGCCTTCGCTGGCAAGCCCGCTCCCACAGTGGGATTGGGTCAGTCAGTTGGAAACTGGTCGGCTGTCAGGCCGCCATCGCGAGCAGGCTCACTCCTACAGAAAAGCAAAGCAGTCCAGACAGACCGCATGCTCTTCACCACTCAAATGGCCGAGTGTCAGCTCGCCGAAAGCTCTTGATCTTGCCGTGCCGGCCCCATCGGCAGGCTGAGTGGAGGGGTTTATCCGGGGGTAGGCGCGCAGCGCCATGCGGCGAAGCCGCATACATCGAGAGGAGGTGCAGCGAAGCAAACCGGAGGCGATGCCCCCGGATGAACCCCGCAACGAAGGAACCCGAGCCTAAGCGAGGGCCGAACGCAGGGGCCAAGACCTTTGCTTCCTTTGGGGCGTTTGCCAAAGGGAGTCGCTGTAAGAGCGAAACCGCCAGCAGCAGCACCCGAAGCAACGGATATGTCCCCCATCAACCCAAAGCATGGTCGGCCCAGAGGCCGCCAAGACAACCCAAAACAGAAATGTTAGCTTGCTTGGCAATAAAGCCCAGAAGCCGAGCCCATAGCGATGAAAAAAACAGTCCTGGCCTTCAGCCGCATCACCCCACCCATGATCGAACGCCTGCAGCAAGAGTTCGACGTCATCGTCCCCAACCCAAAGAACGGCGACATCAACGCCCAATTCAACGAAGCCCTCCCCCACGCCCAAGGCCTGATCGGCGTCGGCCGCAAACTCGGCAAAGCCCAACTCGAAACCGCCACAAAACTCGAAGTAGTCTCCAGCGTCTCCGTCGGCTACGACAACTACGACCTCGACTACTTCAATGAACGCGGGATCATGCTCACCAACACCCCGGACGTGCTCACCGAAAGCACCGCCGACCTCGCCTTCGCCCTGATCATGAGCAGCGCCCGCCGCGTCGCCGAACTCGACGCCTGGACCAAGGCCGGCCAATGGCAGGCCAGCGTCGGCGCACCGTTGTTCGGCTGTGACGTCCACGGTAAAACCCTGGGCATCGTCGGCATGGGCAACATCGGCGCCGCCGTCGCCCGCCGTGGCCATTTCGGCTTCAACATGCCGATTATCTACAGCGGCAACAGCCGCAAGACCGAACTGGAACAGCAACTCGGCGCAGAGTTTCGCAGCCTCGACCAGTTGCTCGCCGAAGCCGACTTCGTCTGCCTGGTGGTGCCGCTCAGCGACAAGACCCGCCACCTGATCAGCCATCGCGAATTGGCGTTGATGAAGCCGGGGGCGATTTTGGTCAACATCTCCCGTGGCCCGGTGGTCGACGAGCCGGCGCTGATCGAAGCCCTGCAAAACAATCGCATCCGTGGCGCCGGACTGGACGTCTACGAGAAAGAACCGCTGGCCGAGTCGCCGCTGTTCCAGTTGAAAAATGCTGTGACATTGCCGCACATCGGCTCCGCCACGAATGAAACGCGCGAAGCCATGGCCGATCGTGCACTGGCCAATCTGCGCAGCGCGCTGCTCGGCGAACGCCCGCAGGACCTGGTCAATCCGCAAGTCTGGCGCGGATAAAAAATGACGGGCAAGTGCAGAACCGCACTTGCCCGTTAGTTGCCGCCCTACACAACTTGAAATTGAACAACAAAGCCAATTTAACAACAGCATTATAAGCTCTGCCTGGCAATCGAATGATCGACCACTGCTATGGAGAGCTAATCCCGTGAACAACCTGACAACCGATAAAGTTATTCGCTACAGCAAAGTTATATTGATGGCTTACATCAGCTTCTTTGGTGTATTGGTGATGATTCACAACTTTACCGACTATGACTCGAACTACACGTACGTGGCTCATATCCTGAGCATGGACACTACCACCGCCAATGAGTCCATAAAATACCGAGCCATCGATTCACCGATGATTCATCACCGGATCTACTGGTTCATCATCACGATGGAAGTAACGTATACGACGTTATGCCTGATAGGCACCTATCAACTCTATCGGCACATCAATGCGCCTGCAGAGGTATTCCATGAGGCAAAAAAGTTCTCGATCATGGGCATACTGGCGGCAATTTTCATTTATTACGTGTGCCTGCAAACCGTGGGGGTGGAATGGTTTGACATGGACACCTCACAATCATGGAATGCCAAGGACTGGGCCCGGCATATCATTGACTTCATATTCCCGGTGATGATTTACATCACCTTGAAAGTCGAGCGCTGATGTTCAGTGATCGTTTGTTTCATACCAACTTCCCCTGCACCGGCGCCACCAGCGTTTTCGGCTTACGAAACACCAAGACATTACCCAGCATCACCAACACCAGCCCGAACAACGCCGGTGCCGTCCACTGATAACCTTCAACAAACGCTGACACGTTCAGTGCCACCACCGGGAACAGCACGGTGCAATACGCCGCACGCTCCGGCCCCATACGTCCGACCAACGTCAGGTACGCGGTGAAGCCGATCACCGAACCGGGGATCACCAGATACAGTAACGCCCCGACGTAACGTGGCGACCACTCCATGTCGAACGCAATGCCATTGACCAGACACCACACCGACAACATCGCCGCCCCGTAGGCCATGCCCCAGGCATTGGTGGTCAAGGGTTTCAAGCCTGCCTTCTGCTGCAGACTCGACAACATATTGCCCGCCGAAAAACACAAGGTGCCACACAGCGCCAGGCCAAGACCAAGCAACGTTTCGGGGCTGGCGTGATGGCCGGCCAGTTCCGGCCAGAACAGCATTCCCAGACCAAACAGGCCGAGCGCCCCGCCCATCAAAACATTGCGCGCGATGCGCTGACCGAAGAATACGCGTGCATTGAGCGCATTCCACAAAGTGGCCGTGGAAAACACCACCGCCACCAGCCCGCTGGGAATCCACTGGCTGGCGGTCAGAAAGCACATGAAGTTGACGCAGAACAGGCACAACCCCTGCGCCACACAGATCAAATGGCCACGCCGATTCATCGGTTGCAGCCGCCGACTGAGCAGCAACAGCACGAACAGCACCAGCGCGGCGAGACCGAAGCGATAAACGATCGACACCGGAATCGCCACCACGCCCAGTTGCCATTTCAGGGCAATCCAGGTGGTGCCCCAGATCAGCACGGTCAGCAGATACAGCGAAAGGTTCATGACGAAACTCCTGAGAACACCGGGCACTCTGTGGCAAGCGAGCTTGCTCGCGCTTGAGTGCGCAGCACTCACTGATGGGTCCGCTGCGCAGCGCGGCGGGAGCAAGCGCCCTCGCCACAGGGTTGTGTTGTATGGAGGTTCAGGGTGCGACAGCAACGATCGGGGCGCTTGCAGATTCTTGCGCTTTTGTCGCTCGACAGGCTGGCAGCGCGAAAGCTACGGAGTAGGATGCAAGGCGTTGGAGAGAACCGAATATGGCCGCTATCGATACCCTGCAAGTCTTCCAAGCCCTCAACCGCTCGCCGAATGCACGCCTGTTGCACAGCGCCGATCTCGGTGACGGCTTGTCTGCGGCCCTGTGGACCAACCACCACGATGCCCAGGAATACGAAACGCCGAGCCACCACACGCTTTCCTGCTACATCGCCGGGGGCACGGGCACCTTTCGTCGTGGCCAACCGGGGCGCAAGGGCGGACCGGACAAGTTGTGCATCCTGCCCGCCGATCACCAATCGGGCTGGGTGATCAACGGCGATCTGCGTCTCGCTCATCTGTATTTCAGCGCCGAACAATTTGCCTTGGGTTGCGTCACGCTGCTGGATCGCGAGCCGCGAGAGATGCAGTTGCGCGAGCAGACCTTTCTGGAAGATCCGCAGCAGGCCCGACGCTTTCGTCAGTTACTGACACTGAATTGGGACGAACCGGCCGAACGCCTGCTGACCAGCAGCATTGCGCATGAATTGATCAGCCATACCCTGCTCAGCCAGGTCGGCGCCCGGCAGGGTGTGCGCCTCAAGGGCGGACTGGCGCCCCATCAGCGGCGGCAACTGGTCGAGTTCATCGACAATCAGTTGGCCGAGCCGATCAGCCTCGGGCAACTGGCCGGATTGTGTGCGCTGTCGGAATACCACTTTGCGCGGATGTTTCGCGTGAGCTTCGGCCTGCCGCCGCATCAGTACGTGCTGGCGCGGCGCTTGAACCGGGCGCGGGAATTGTTGCGCGGCACGGCGTTGCCGCTGGGGGAGATTGCACTGGCGTGCGGGTTTGCCAGTGCCAGTCATTTCACCAACCGGTTTCGGCAGGTGTTGGGTGGGACGCCTGGGGAATATCGGCAGGCATTTTTGCGTTAGAGGCGGGATTTTTATTGCCTGTTCGGGCCTCTTCGCGAGCAAGCCCGCTCCCACAAGGTCTGCGGCCGTTCAAGACGTTTATGTCCGACCGGGGAACCTGTGGGAGCGGGCTTGCTCGCGAAGAACGATGACGCGGTCCTGGATCAGAACTCCAAAGTGCTCGACAACGAAATCTGCCGCGAATCGCCCATCGACACAAAGAACCGGCTCGCCGCCGAGGTGTAGTAGGTGCGGTCGAACAGGTTCTTCACGTTGAGCTGGAACTTGACCTTCTGCCCTTCGAGTCTGGTGTCGTAAGTGGCAAACGCATCGGCCACGGTGTAGCTCGGCAGGTCGAAATCATTCACCGCATTGCCCGCGCGTTCGCCGACATACCGCGCCCCGGCACCGACCCGCAGTTGGTCGCCACCCATCACGCTGCCGAAGTCATACACCGCCGACAATGAACCGCTGTTCTTCGCCACGTTTTGCAAGCGATTGCCTTTGTAGTCCGGGTCGTCGGTGACCTCGGCATCGGTGTAGGCATAGGCGCCGATCAGGCTCCAGCGATCGGTCAACTGCCCGGTCAGGTCCAGTTCCAGACCCCGGGAACGCACTTCGCCAGCCGCGCTGTAAATGGTGGTCGGGCCTTCAGAATTGGAGACCAGCACGTTGCGCTTCTTGATGTCGAACAGCGCGATATTGCCGGTGATGCGCCCCGGCATATCCAGACGCGCACCCAGTTCCCACGACTTGGCCTCTTCCGGCGCAATGCTGCCGTCGAGCACGGTGCTGCTGCCGCTGAGCGGGGCGATGGTCGAGTTGGGTTTGAACGATTCGGTGTAGCTGCCGTAGAACGATAATTCGTCGGTGTAGCGATACACCAGACCGGCGCGCGGTACGAATTTCTGCCCGTTGCTGTCGGTGTTGGCCTTGAACGGCACGCCTTTGCCGGCGTACTGGTCGTACTCCTGGAAGCGTCCGCCGGCGACCAGAATCCACTGGTCGTTGAGGTGTATCGAGTCCTGCAGAAACACCGAATCGCTGCGCAGCAGATCGGTCTGCGCGCTGTCCGCCGGGCTGACCGTGGTGCCTTCGACTTCACGGCCATACACCGGATTGACATAGCTGAAGGTGCTCAGGCTTTTCTGGCGGATCAGGTCAGCGCGGTAGATCTTGCGGTACTCATCGTCAACGCCGAACACCAGATCATGTTGCATGCCCAGCAGGTTGACCTTGCCCTCAAGGCTGGCGGTGGTGAAACGGTCAGTGCTGATCGCGCCTTGCGTGCCGTCCATGCTGCGGGTCAGCGTGCCTTTTTTGGTGTCGATGGCGGTCACGCGTACCTGGCTGGCGTCGTAGGTTTCGCGGTTCCAGCTGTAGCCAAAATGGGCTTTCCAGTCGTCGTTGAGTTCGTGGTCGGCTTCGAAGTGGTACAGGTCGGAACGGCCTTCCATGTCGTTGAACGGCTCATCCAGACGCTCGTTGCGCGAGATGTCCAGCGGATGGTTGGTGCGCGGATCGATTACCGTGCCCCGGTCGAACGGGGTCAGAAACTCGCGGTGTTCATAGCCGAACGACAGCTGGGTACGCTCGCCGAACCAGGCCAGCGACGGCGCGATCAGCGTCTCGCGGTGAGTGCCGTAGTTGCGCCAGTAATCTTCGTCTTCATGGTCCAGCACCAGCCGATAGGCCAGCCCTGATTCACCCAGCGCACCAGTGCTGTCGAAGGTGCCACCGCTGCCATTTTTGCCGTCGCCGTAGGTGGAACCGCGCAGGGTCAGCGCGTTGTATTGAGTCAGTTCCGGCTTCTTGCTGACCAGGTTGACCACGCCGCCCGGATCCTGAATGCCGTAGAGCAACGAGGCCGGGCCCTTGAGCACTTCGACCCGATCGACCGTCGCGTTCATGCCACGGCCCTGCACGATGGGCATGCCGTCGCGCATGATCGAGCCATTGCGGTTGTCGCCGAAACCGCGGGTCATCACCGAGTCTTGCGTGCTGCCCAAGGTGTTGCCCTGGGTGATGCCGCTGACGTTGGCCAACGCATCGTCGAGATTGCGCGGGGACTGATCGCGAATGACCTGGGCCGGAATCACGTTGACGGTCTGAGGAATCTCCTGCAGCGAAGCCGAGGAGCGCATCACCGAACTGGTCTGCGGCGGCTGATAGCTCATCGACTCGTCACGCATCGACGTGATGGTGGTCGCGCCAAGATTGAGTGCGCCTGCGGTGGGTTGCGGTTCCAGCGCCAAGGTGTGGCTGTCGGTACGGCGAAAGGTCATGCCGGAACCACTGAGCAGGCGTTGCAGCGCCTGTTCGGCGCTCATCTGGCCGCTGACGGCCGGGGCGTTGAGGCCGTACGGCGCTTCATCGGTGTAGACCACGCTTTGCCCGGTGACGCGGCTGAAGTCGCTCAGAGCCTGGGGCAGTGGTTTGGCGCTCAGGGAGAAACTGAACTGTTTCTGTGTCGGGCTGCTGACGGTTTCAGCGGCCAGCGCCACACTCAGCGGCAACAGCGCCAACGCCGAAAAACTCAATGCCGAAACACCCAACCACTGTTTGACCGAACCCGATTTTGCCCTGGACTTCATTGCTCAATGACCTGTGTAGAACCGCAACGGATGCGAATGACTCGCAGTTTCAGTCACTACACGGATGGGGCTGCGGTTTACCTCACCACAAATTTGAAAATATTTTTCGAGAGCAGTGTCGGTAGTTCTGACGCCTTCGCGAGCAAGCCCGCTCCCACATTCTGGAATGCATTCCCCTGTGGGAGCGGGCTTGCTC
>NZ_JASCPO010000264.1:0-7169 GCF_029960145.1 Pseudomonas sp. PS01299
GATCAGGGGCAGAAATTTATAGTGTTTGTAAGGGCCTCTTCGCGAGCAAGCCCGCTCCCACATGAAACCGCGATCACCTGTGGGAGCGGGCTTGCTCGCGAAGGCGGCCGGTCAGGCAATAAAGATCACTGACCAAGGTTCGAGGAGCTTTGCCCCACCGCCAACCCCGCCCGAATCGCCGCCAGCGCCGCCTGGTAATACGCCTTGCCCTCGCTGGACTCGGCGAAGGTCGCGAACTGCTCCAGTTCGTCATCCGACAGATCGCGATAAACGTAGAGCAGCGTGTTGTTCAAATCGGCGCCGATCTGCTCCATCAGGCGCTGGCGCTGGCCGTTCAACATGCCTTGCGCCTGACCGCCGCCGAGCAAGCCGGGGATCATCGAGCTCAAACTGTCCGCCGCCACCCCGGCAATCGCCAGGCTGACTTCCGCGCCGGCCTCGCGGGCGGGCAGGGCCTGGGCCAGATGGCCGATGATCAGCAGGCGGCTGTCGCTGGCCTGCATCTTCGGCAGGCCCTTGGCGTTCTTCGCCAGTTGATCGCGACGGGTGGCGAGCAATTCAGCGGCGACGATTTTCTTGCCCAGCGGCGATTGAAAGAAGGTCAGTGCCGGTTGTGGATCGGCAAGGTGCTGGCGCAGTTGCGCTTCGGCACGCTGATCCATGGCCTGGGGAGCGAAGCGCTGGTTGCTGTTGTTGACCAGGGCTTGAAACACCGCCGGCGGCAGGTTGTTCTGGTAGCGCTGCTGCGCGGCACTCAGGGCATCATTGAAATGCGCACGTTGATCTGGCCAGCCGGCGATCTTGTACAGCTGATCGTGGCCGTCCGCCCAGGCGGGCAAAACGCAGAACATCAACAGTGAAAAAAGCAAACGGCGCATAGGGACTCCTGTCAGCAGCGGACTATTCTCCGTGCGGTGCCGGGACTTGTCGAGAATTCGTAGCAAGCCGCTGCGTGGCTCTGTCGGATTTCCTGCCGCCGGCATACTATGCGCGCCATGCAAATATCCTCTGAACACCCGCTGCTGTTACGCATCGTCGACGACCTGGCCGAACACGGCTGGTCGCAGCAGAACATTTTCCTGCCCGCAGGTTTGACCCGCGAGCTGGCGGCCGAGTGCCGCAAACGTGAGGCCGAGGGTGAACTGGCGCCGGCAGCGGTAGGCCGTGGGCCGTTTTCAGAGATTCGCGAGGGTATTCGTGGCGACCACATCCAGTGGATCGACCCGGGCCAGGCCGAGGCCAGCGACCGTTATCTGAACCTGATGGAAAGCCTGCGCGAGGCGCTCAATCGCGGGCTGTTCCTCGGGCTCGAGGATTTCGAGTGCCACTTCGCCCTGTATCCGCCGGGCGCGTTTTACCGTAAGCACGTTGACCGTTTTCGCGACGATGACCGGCGCATGGTTTCGGTGGTGGTCTACCTCAATGACGCGTGGTTGCCGGAAGACGGCGGTCAGCTGCGCATGTACCTGGACGATGAGCGCGTCCACGACGTGCAACCCACCGGCGGCTGTCTGGTGGTGTTCCTCTCCGGCGAGGTGCCGCATGAAGTGCTGCCGGCGCACCGCGAACGCCTGTCGCTGACCGGCTGGTTCCGTCGCCGTGGCAACGAGCCGTTCTGATATGCAGAAGATTCTGGTCAGCCGCTGCCTGTTGGGCCACCGCGTGCGTTACGACGGCGGGGCCAGCGGGCCGTTCGATCTGCTCGAACAGTGGATCGCCGAGGGCCGTGTGGTGCCGCTGTGTCCCGAAGTGGCTGGCGGTTTGCCAACCCCGCGTGCTGCGGCGGAAATCCCCGGCGGGCAGGGCGCCGAAGTGCTCGATGGCACGGCGGCGGTGATCACCACCGAAGGCGAGGACGTCAGCGCGCAGTTTCTCGATGGTGCGCGGCAAGCGCTGGCGCTGGTGCAAAAGCATGACATCCGCGTTGCGGTGCTCAAGGCCAACAGTCCTTCCTGCGGAAACTTGCTGACCTATGACGGGACGTTCAGTGGGGTGAAGGTCTCGGGAGAAGGCGTTACGGCGGCGCTGCTTAAACGCCATGGGGTTGAAGTCTTCAGTGAACTCGAACTGCCACAAGCCTCACTGGCCCTGGCTGCTTTGGACTGATCCGCAATTGTTGCCCTCACCCCAGCCCTCTCCCAAGGGGAGAGGGGGCCGACCGAGGTGTCTGGCGCTGTCCATCGACCTGAAAGACCTTGGCGATTGTGGATTCGGCAAAGCAATGGCCAGTCGATTTCGGATCGATACATCCATTTCAGGTCGGCGTATTTCTGCAACATTCCCCATTCAGTCCCCTCTCCCTCCGGGAGAGGGCTAGGGTGAGGGGCTTTTAAGGTTTAAACCACTTCTCGGACAACGCCGCCAACCGCCCATCCGCCTTGATCCGCTGCAACGCACCCGCAAGGCTCGCCTGAAACGCCGGATTACCCTTCTGAAACGGAATCGCCAACTCCACCGGCACCGCCGCCTTCGGCTTCTCCTCGGTCAGCGCCTGTACCAGCACCATCGGTCGAGGCTGCTCATCCTTCTTCGCCAGCAGCTGCGAATCGACCTTGCCGTAAGGCTCGCTGACGTCGAAACGATCCTTGAGTTCAGGTGTCAGTGCTATGTGGTTGAGCGCAACGTCGTACTTGCCGCTTTCAACGCCCTGGAGCAGGTCGGCTTCGTCGGTGACGATGAAGTCGGCGCGCACATCCAGCTCGTTGGCCAGCAGTTGCCCAAGCTCGACCTCGAACCCCGTGAGTGTGTCGCCATCCTTGAAATTGAAGGGCGGTGTATTAGCCTCAAGGGCAATGCGCAACTCGCCACGGTCGTTGACGTCATCAATCAGTTCGGCGTGAGCCAGAGGGCTCAGAAGGGGTAGCAGGCAGATCAGGCCAGGCAGAAAGCGCATGGTCACTCCTTTGAAGTCATTATTGCGATGCTCTGAGTCAGGCTCGCTTTGCTATGGTTGTCGAGTGCCTTCGACAACGAATGGTCATGAAGTTGTCATGACCGCGCGGATTTTACGGAAAAACTGGAGAAGAGAATGAAAACGTTTATGTCACGAGCAGCCTTGGCTGGCCTGTTGATGGGTGTTTCAGTGCTGGCCAGTGCAGCGACCCCGGCACCCAAGGGCGCCGAAGTGTTCATCGTTTCTCCCGAAGACGGGGCCACGGTTTCTCAGGAGTTCAAGGTCAAGTTCGGGGTCAAGGACGTTGCGCTGGCACCCGCCGGTGACGTCACCAAGAACACCGGTCACCACCACCTGCTGATCGATGCCAAGGAAATCGTTCCGGCCGGTTCCGTCGTGCCGACCGACGCCAACCATATGCACTTCGGCAAGGCGCAAACCGAGGCCACAATCAAACTGGCCCCGGGCAAGCACACCTTGCAACTGGAGCTGGGCGACAGCGGCCACATGGCGTTCGATCCGCCGATCGTGTCGAAAAAGATCACCGTCAACGTCGAATGACGTTTTCGCACGCATGAAAAAGGGAGCCCGAAGGCTCCCTTTTTTTGTCGCTCAGCGTCGGATCAGAACAACACGCGGCTACGGATAGTACCGTTGACGTGTTGCAGCTTCTCTTGCGCCAGCTCCGAGTACTCGGCGTCGACGTCGATCACCACGTAACCGACTTTCTCGTTGGTCTGCAGGAACTGACCGGAGATGTTGATACCGTTTTCGGCGAAGACCTTGTTGATCTCGCTCATCACACCCGGGATGTTCTCGTGGATGTGCAGCAGGCGGTGCTTGCCAGGGTGGGCCGGCAGGGCCACTTCCGGGAAGTTCACCGACGACACCGAAGTACCGTTGTCGCTGTACTTGACCAGTTTTTCCGCCACTTCCAGACCGATGTTGGCTTGCGCTTCGGCAGTCGAGCCGCCGATGTGCGGGGTCAGGATCACGTTGTCCAGGCCACGCAGCGGGCTTTCGAACTCTTCGTCGTTGGAGCGTGGCTCCACCGGGAACACGTCGATGGCCGCGCCGATCAGGTGCTTGTCCTTGATCGCGTCCGCCAGGGCGTCCAGCTCGACCACGGTGCCGCGCGCGGCGTTGATCAGGATGCCGCCCTTCTTGATGGCGCGGATTTCCTTCTCGCCGATCATCCACTGGGTCGCCGCGGTTTCCGGAACGTGCAGGGTGACGATGTCGGACATGCCCAGCAGCTCGTGCAGGTTGCCGACCTGAGTGGCGTTGCCCAGCGGCAGCTTGGTCACGGTGTCGTAGAAGAACACCTGCATCCCTAAGCCTTCCGCCAGAACCGACAGCTGAGTACCGATCGAGCCATAGCCGACGATGCCGAGTTTCTTGCCACGGATCTCGAAGGAGTTGGCTGCGGATTTGATCCAGCCGCCACGGTGGCAGGAAGCGTTTTTCTCAGGGATGCCGCGCAGCAGCAGGATCGCTTCGGCCAGCACCAGTTCCGCGACGGAGCGGGTGTTGGAGTACGGCGCGTTGAACACGGCGATGCCGCGCTCGCGGGCAGCACTCAGGTCAACCTGGTTGGTGCCGATGCAGAAACAGCCGACCGCGACCAGCTTCTTCGCGTGATCGAAGATCTCTTCGGTCAGTTGGGTGCGCGAACGAATGCCGATGAAGTGAGCATCAGCGATCTTTTCCTTGAGCTCGGCTTCCGGCAAGGAGCCTGTCAGGTATTCGATGCTGGTGTAGCCCGCCGCCTTGAGGACGTCGACAGCCGATTGGTGGACGCCTTCGAGAAGAAGGAACTTGATCTTGCTCTTATCGAGAGAAGTCTTGCTCATCTGCGTAAACCTGTATCCCGGAGAAAAATGGCAGGAAATGGTCAACAGACATTGACCTGGACGACAAGAAAGCCGTCACCGCAGAACTGGCCTTGGGCACTGGCCTGCGGGGTCGGTATGCTAGCATAGCCACCCCGCTAAACACTCATTCCTGCGACGTGAAGCGTCTTCAGGATGACCATGAATTGTTCGAGAGTTCTGTCGATGACCAATCCTGCCCTGATTGATGAACTGAAGACCCTGGTCGAGCCTGGCAAGGTCCTGACCGACGCCGACTCCCTGAATGCGTACGGCAAGGATTGGACCAAGCACTTCGCGCCCGCGCCAAGCGCCATCGTGTTTCCCAAGACCATCGAACAAGTGCAGGCCATTGTCCGTTGGGCCAATACCCATAAAGTGGCGCTGGTGCCGTCGGGCGGGCGCACCGGGCTGTCCGCTGCCGCCGTGGCCGCGAATGGCGAAGTGGTGGTGTCGTTCGACTACATGAACCAGATTCTCGACGTGAACCTCACCGACCGCACCGCCGTGTGTCAGCCGGGCGTGGTCACCGAGCACCTGCAGAACGTCGCCGAAGAAAACGGCCTGTACTACCCGGTGGACTTCGCTTCGGCCGGTTCCAGTCAGATTGGCGGCAATATCGGCACCAATGCCGGCGGGATCAAGGTGATTCGCTACGGCATGTCCCGTAACTGGGTCGCCGGCCTGAAAGTGGTTACCGGCAAGGGCGATGTGCTGGAGCTGAACAAGGACCTGATCAAGAACGCTACCGGTTACGACCTGCGCCAGTTGTTCATCGGCGCCGAAGGCACCCTCGGCTTTGTGGTCGAAGCGACCATGCGTCTGGATCGCGCACCGAAAAACCTGACCGCCATGGTCCTCGGCACCGCCGACTTCGACTCGATCATGCCGGTGCTCCACGCCTTCCAGGGCAAGCTTGATCTGACCGCGTTCGAATTCTTCTCCGACAAGGCATTGGCCAAAGTGCTGGGGCGTGGCGACGTACCGGCACCGTTCGAGACCGAGTGTCCGTTCTACGCGCTGCTGGAATTCGAGGCGACCAGCGAAGAAGTGGCCAACACAGCGCTGGAAACCTTCGAGCATTGCGTTGAGCAGGGCTGGGTGCTGGACGGTGTGATGAGCCAGAGCGAAACCCAGCTGCAGAACCTGTGGAAGCTGCGCGAGTACATCTCCGAGACCATCTCGCACTGGACGCCGTACAAGAACGACATCTCGGTCACCGTGTCGAAAGTCCCGGCATTCCTGCAGGAAATCGACGCGATCGTCGGCGAATACTACCCGGACTTCGAAATCGTCTGGTTCGGCCACATTGGCGACGGCAACCTGCACCTGAACATTCTCAAGCCGGATAATCTGAGCAAGGACGAGTTCTTCGCCAAGTGCGCGACCGTCAACAAGTGGGTGTTCGAAACCGTCGAGAAGTACAACGGTTCGATTTCCGCCGAGCACGGCGTGGGCATGACCAAGCGCGACTACTTGACCTACAGCCGTTCTCCGGTCGAAATCGAGTACATGAAAGCGGTCAAAGCGGTGTTCGACCCGAACGGCATCATGAACCCGGGCAAGATCTTCGCGGTTTGATTGGCAATCCCTGATGAATCAATGAAGGCAGGAGTCGGTAAATGAGCTATCAGCACCAGTACGTCGACGGCACGCGCATTCACTTCCCGATCGGGAAAGTGGTGTGCATTGGCCGTAATTACGCCGAACACGCCAAGGAACTGGACAACCCGGTGCCTACCGAGCCGTTGCTGTTCATCAAGCCAGGCAGTTGCGTGGTGCCACTGGAAGGCGGTTTCAGCATTCCGACCGAGCGCGGTTCGGTGCACTACGAAGCGGAAATCGCCGTGTTGATCGGCAAGCCGCTGTCGACTAAGCCGAGCCGTGAAGAAGTGCTCGACGCGATCTCCGGGTTCGCCCCGGCGCTGGACCTGACCCTGCGTGACAAGCAGGCCGAGCTCAAGTCCAAGGGCCTGCCATGGGAAATCGCCAAGTCGTTCGACGGCGCGGCGGTGATTGCCCCGTTCGTGGTCGGCAGCACCTTCGCCGACCTGACCGACATCGGCATCCGCCTGACCATCAACGGTGAAGTACGCCAGGACGGCAACAGCAGTGCGATGCTCAACCCGATCGTGCCGATGATCCAGCACATGGCCGGCTGCTTCTCGCTGCAGGCCGGCGACGTGATCCTCACCGGCACGCCAGTGGGCGTCGGCCCGCTGAATGTCGGTGACGACATCGTGCTGGAACTGGTTGGCGCGAGCAGCTTCAGCAGCAGCGTACGCTGACCGCGAAACTGCAACACCCTGTGGGAGATAGCCTGTTGTGGTGAGGGGATTTATCCCCGATGGCCTGCGCAGCAGTCCCAGCTTTGGGGCCGCTTCGCAGCCCATCGGGGATAAATC
>NZ_JASCPO010000265.1:0-7160 GCF_029960145.1 Pseudomonas sp. PS01299
AGGCGGAGTGTCAGTCGATAAATTCGTGTCTGATTCACCGCTTTCGCGAGCAAGCCCGCTCCCACAGGGGTTTGTGTTTTCAGCTCAGACTGTCGTCAATCATCAACACCACTTTCCCCGACACCGTATTACTCGCCAGCTCGGCAAACGCCGCTTCGGCATCCTTCACCGGGAAGGTTTTTGCCAGTTGCGGACGCAACCGCCCTTCGGCAAACAGCGGCCACACATGCTGGCTCAAATCGCTGAACAGGTCGGCCTTGAACTGATCGTCGCGACTGCGCAACGTCGAACCGAGCAACTGCACGCGCTTGGCCAGTACCTGTGCCAGGTCCAGTTTCGCCTCACGTCCGCCCATCAGGCCGATCAGTACCCAGCGTCCGTCCAGCGCCGTCAGCTTGAGGTTCAGCGCCGCATAGTTGCCGCCGACCGGATCAAGGATCACGTCAAACGGCCCGAAGTCGCGCAGGCTTTCCAGATCATCGGTGCGCACCACGCCGCCCTGGGCTCCCAGCGCCTCACAGTAGGCCAATCGCTCAGCCGACCCGACGCTGACCCAACAGGGATTGCCGAACGCCTTGCATAGCTGAATGGCGGCTGAACCAATTCCACTGGCCCCGGCGTGCAGGAGAACCTTCTCCCCGGGTTTCAGCGCCGCCAGTTGAAACACGTTGAGCCAGACCGTTGCATAAACCTCGGGTAATGCCGCGGCCTCGATCAACGAAACGCCCTCGGGCACCGGCAGCACGTGCCGTCCGTCGACCACCACCTCCTCGGCCATTCCGCCCCCGGCCAGCAAGGCGCAGACCCGGTCGCCGACCTGCCAGGACGAGCCGGCGCCGACTTCGCTGATCACCCCGGAACACTCCAGACCGAGCACCTGACTGGCGCCCGGCGGCGGTGGATAAAGCCCGGCTTTCTGTAATAAATCGGCGCGATTGAGGCCCGCAGCCGCCACGCGAATGCGCACTTGTCCTACATCACATGCCGGACTCGGCTCTTCAAGCCATGCCACTTGACCTTCAACGCCTTGCAATGCCTTCACAGTGCCTCCATAGTGAGTCTGGACTGAGCCCGAAGCTGTAGCGCCGGGCTTTTTGCATTATGCGACCGGCTCTCGTAGAACCGGCGACTTCAAAGACGGCCTAATATGCGTTATCAATTGTCCCCGCGTCGAATCAGCATGAAGCATTTGCTCCCCAGCACCGCCCTCGCTCTTTTCATCGGTATCGGCTTGTTGCCGGTGTCGGGCACTACATTCGCAGCCAACAGCTGGGACAAGTTGCAGCCGGATCGCGACGAAGTGATCGCCAGCCTCAACGTCGTCGAGTTGCTCAAGCGTCACCACTACAGCAAGCCGCCGCTCGACGATGCGCGCTCGGTGATCATCTACGACAGCTACATCAAGCTGCTGGACCCGTCGCGCAGCTACTTCATGGCCAGCGACATCGCCGAATTCGACAAGTGGAAGACCCAGTTCGACGACTTCCTCAAAAGCGGCGACCTCAACGCCGGGTTCACCATCTACAAGCGCTATCTGGACCGCGTCAAGGCGCGCCTGGACTTCGCCATTGCGGAGCTGAACAAGGGCGTCGACAAGATGGACTTCACCACCAAGGAAACCTTGCTGATCGATCGCAAGGACGCCCCTTGGCTCAAATCCACCGCTGAACTCGACGACCTGTGGCGCAAACGCGTCAAGGACGAAGTGCTGCGGCAGAAGATCGCCGGCAAGGATTCCAAGCAGATCCAGGAAACCCTGACCAAGCGCTACAAGAACCAGTTGGCGCGTCTGGACCAGACTCGCGCGGAAGACATCTTCCAGGCGTACATCAACACCTTCGCCATGTCCTACGACCCGCACACCAACTATCTGTCGCCGGATAACGCGGAGAACTTCGACATCAACATGAGCCTGTCCCTCGAGGGCATCGGCGCCGTGTTGCAGAGCGACAACGATCAAGTGAAAGTCGTGCGCCTGGTGCCGGCAGGCCCGGCCGACAAGACCAAGCAGGTCGCACCGGCCGACAAGATCATCGGCGTTGCCCAAGGCAACAAAGAGATGGTCGACGTGGTGGGCTGGCGCCTGGACGAGGTGGTCAAGCTGATCCGCGGCCCGAAAGGCACCGTGGTGCGCCTGGAAGTGATTCCGGCCAGCAATGCGCCGAACGACCAGACCAGCAAGATCGTGCCGATCACCCGTGAAGCGGTGAAGCTTGAAGACCAGGCGGTGAAAAAATCCGTGCTGAACCTGAAACAGGACGGCAAGGACTACAAGCTCGGCATCATCGAGATCCCGGCCTTCTACCTCGACTTCAAGGCGTTCCGTGCCGGTGATCCGGACTACAAGAGCACCACCCGTGACGTCAAGAAACTGCTGACCGAACTGCAGAAAGAGAAAGTCGACGGCGTGGTCATCGACCTGCGCAACAACGGCGGCGGCTCCCTGCAGGAAGCCACCGAACTGACCAGCCTGTTCATCGACAAGGGCCCGACCGTCCTCGTGCGTAACGCCGATGGCCGCGTCGATGTGCTGGAAGATGAAAACCCGGGCGCGTTCTACAAAGGCCCGATGGCTCTGCTGGTCAACCGCCTGTCCGCCTCGGCTTCGGAGATCTTCGCCGGCGCCATGCAGGACTACCATCGTGCATTGATCATCGGTGGCCAGACCTTCGGCAAAGGCACCGTGCAGACCATTCAGCCGCTGAACCATGGCGAACTGAAACTGACCCTGGCCAAGTTCTACCGGGTTTCCGGGCAGAGCACGCAGCATCAGGGCGTACTGCCGGACATCGACTACCCGTCGATCATCGACACCAAGGAAATCGGCGAAAGCGCCCTGCCGGAAGCCATGCCGTGGGACACCATCAAGGCAGCGATCAAGCCGGCCTCCGATCCGTTCAAGCCGTACCTGGCGCAGCTCAAGTCCGAGCATGACGCACGCAGCGCCAAAGACGCCGAGTTCGTGTTCATCCGTGACAAACTGGCCCTGGCGCAGAAGCTGATGGAAGAGAAAACCGTCAGCCTCAATGAAGCCGACCGTCGTGCCCAGCACGCGGACATCGATGCCAAGCAACTGGCCATGGAAAACATCCGTCGCAAAGCCAAAGGCGAAGAACCGCTCAAAGAACTGAAGAAAGAAGATGAAGACGCGCTGGCTGCAGCTGAGCCGGACAAGGTCAAACCGGAAGACGACGCCTACCTGAGCGAAACCGGGCGCGTGCTGCTGGATTACCTGAAGCTGAGCAATCAGGTGGCCAAGAAGTAAGATGATGGCAATTTAGTGGTGACGCTCCCCGGAGCGTCATCAAACAGTCATCATTCTGTCGTGAAATAAAGGACTGGGAGCGCCTCTTCAAGCAAGAGCGCTCCCAGTCCTTTTTTTATCGCCAGAGATTGCCATGACCACGACCGAACAGCTGAGTGCCTTGAGCTCGATCCTGACTCAAAGCGGTTTGCACAGCCTGTTCCAGCCGATCATCTGTCTCTCCGAGCGTCGCATTCTCGGCTACGAAGCCCTCACTCGCGGCCCGTCCAACAGCCCTCTGCATTCGCCAATCGCGCTGTTCGCCGTGGCGCGTCAGGCCGGCCGCCTGAGCGAACTGGAAATTGCCTGCCGCCAGTCTGCCTGCCGTCGTTTCAACGAGCAGCAACTGCCGGGCAAGCTGTT
This sequence comes from Pseudomonas sp. PS01299, assembly GCF_029960145.1. Classification (NCBI taxonomy): domain Bacteria; kingdom Pseudomonadati; phylum Pseudomonadota; class Gammaproteobacteria; order Pseudomonadales; family Pseudomonadaceae; genus Pseudomonas; species Pseudomonas sp. PS01299. Next base: position 3,668 of record NZ_JASCPO010000265.1, read on the forward strand.
CCTCAACGTTTCACCGGAATCCCTGCTTGAAGCCGCGCACCAACCGGGGCGGACCCTGCAACTGCTGCAGGACTTCGGTATTCCACCCAGCCAAGTAGTGATCGAACTCACCGAACAGACGCCAATCGACGATTTCCAGTTGCTGCAAACCGCCCTGCATCACTATCGGGCGATGGGCTTTTCCATCGCACTGGATGATCTGGGTGCCGGCTATTCCAGCTTGCGCCTGTGGTCGGAGCTGCGCCCGGATTATGTGAAGATCGACCGCCACTTCATCGACGGCATTCATCAGGATGCGTTGAAACGCGAGTTCGTCGGCTCGATCCTGCAAATCGCCAAGGCGTCACGGGCACAGGTGATTGCCGAGGGGATCGAGTTGCCAGAGGAACTGGCGGTGCTGACCGAGATGGGCGTCGATCTGGTGCAGGGTTACCTGCTCGCTCGCCCGCAGGAGCATCCACCCCGCGATGCCCGGGCCCTGATGCCGAAACACGACAGCAGCACCGTGGCGTTGAACGACGAAGGCAGCGACCTCAGCGCCCTGCTCAACGAGCAACCGGCGGTGCATCGTGACACACCGACCGCCACGGTGCTGGAAGCCTTCCGCCGCCAGGCCAATCTGAACTCACTGGCGGTGCTCGACGAACAGGGCCAGCCGTGCGGCATCGTCCATCGCCATTCGTTGTCCGACGCCTTGCTCAAGCCGTTTGCCACCGACCTGTTCGCCCGCAAGCCAATCAGCCGCCTGATGAACGACGACTTCCTCGCTGTGGAAATGAGCCAGTCGCTGCAACAGGTCAGCCGCCTGATCACCAGCCGCGCCCGGCAGCGCATCGAAGAAGATTTCATCATCACCCTCAACGGCAGTTATCTGGGCCTTGGCCGGGTGATCGACGTGCTCAAACTGATCACCGAACTGAAAATCCAGCAGGCCCGCTACGCCAACCCGCTGACCCTGCTACCCGGCAACGTGCCGATCCAGCAATGCCTGACCCGCCTGCTGCAACAGGGCCGCGAATCGATCATCTGCTACGTCGACATCGACAGCTTCAAACCCTTCAACGACATCTACGGCTACGGCCGTGGCGACGAAGTCCTGCTGTGCCTGGCGCAATGTCTGAACGAACGCGTCGACCCGTCCCGCGACTTCGTCGGCCACATCGGCGGCGACGACTTCCTGCTGGTACTCGGCCCGGAAGACTGGCGCAAACGCCTCAACCAACTGCTCGACGACTTCCAGAGCCAATGCCGCCGCTTCTATCGCCCTGAGCATCTTGAGGCTGGTTGCTTTATCGCGCCGAATCGCCAAGGCGTACGCCAAGAGTTCCCGTTGCTGTCACTGTCCATCGGCGTCGTCCACCTGCACCCCGAAGCCTGCTCAGAACTGGATGCCAGCCAGCTCGCGGAAATGGCTTCGCAGGCGAAGCATCATGCGAAGAATGTTCCGGGATATAGCGTGCATGTGATTGATAGCCTTGCTGCTGCCGACCTTCAACTGCCGCAACTGATTGGCCAACGCTGATTCCCCAGCAGACACAATTCCCTGTGGGAGCGGGCTTGCTCGCGAAGGGGTCAGTCCATAAAAATTAGTCAGTAGTACTTGCTATTAGTGCACTTATCGTGCGCCGCTCCGGGTTCAAAATCGTCATACACCATATTCCCCACCACTCCAGGCCACTATCAAAATAATTACTCCACGATTCCCTTCCAGGAATCGCATCCTCACGATCAACCCATGTCGTATTGATTCCTTTCACCCAATTTATCGCAGTGACCCCGCAATTCTCTACAAGCCCGATAGCAATTTTCCACTCATGAAAAAGCTCCTGAGCTTCACGCTCTCCCCCCTTAAATTTGGTGCCGTACGGTGGCTCACGAAAAGATCCGTATAGTGCTAGAGGCCCGCGCACATAATCCTCCGTCAACATTAAATTTTTTAACTCTCCATCACTTAACGGTGTTGCAACTGCCTTCTCAAGCTCCCAACTTATTTCTGGAACACTATTACCCGCATAATCTGGGTTTTTAATTAACTGAGCATGCTGACACAACGCTTCCCTCATAAGTTGTTCATGCAGACCAACCAAAGCTCGCCGATGAACAGACTCATCAACTATTACTTCCGACTCAAGTTCGAAGACTATAAAATTGAAGACGCACCCAGCATCGTCCATACGTTCAATAAGTAGTTCACGTTTTGTTTCTTCAAAAACTTTCAACCCTATTCAACCCTTGATCGTTTCTTGCTGATAGACCTGAAGCCGCCCCAACAGAGTACTCATAAAAAATCGTCCGTCCTCTATTTCGTCGGAAAACAAAAAGCTTCTTTTTTCAAAAACCCCTTCAAACGAATCATTTTCGTTCAAAAAGAAACTGATAGTTTCAATTAGCCAGCTTCTATCATCTTCTGAGTAATTTAAAAAATCCGGCCTCATCACAATGTCAAATACTTTCGAAAGCTCCGAGTAATCGTTAACATCTGCCAAGCATATAAGCTCTTCAACTGATTCCTCATGAGGATAATCAATATCAAGCAAAAACAAGAAACCTGCCAATATTGAGATACTTGGTTTAAACTTCATGATCTAGTAATCCGTATACGCTGTTATTGGTTTGCCATTAACATCAAGAATAACAACAGTTTTTGTGGTCTCCACATATTCCAACCGTTTACTCTTATATCCTTCCCCTACCTTTCTACCCATTTCAACAGGCAATGACGAGAGAGCTATGCTTCCGGTACGACGAAATATAAGCTGCGCACGATTTATCGCGTTCAATTGATCTCTATGGCTAATAAATCTTGTTGCTGCGCGAGGAATACTTGGCTCTTTTGACTTGGTTTTCCGATTCACCCTCATCTCCACTTTACCTGTTGTCGGGTTCTTTGCATGTTGCACCCGCTCAAGTTGTGCTGCCAAAGTAGTCTGAGCACCATGCTTTTGTAAGAAATGCGCCTTGGTATTGGCAAGCTCCATTTTTTTCAATTCTTTATGAGCGATCTGCTCTGCCAATTCGTCAATTCTCGCGCGCCGCTCCTGCGCTGACATCTTCGGTAGCGCCGGCTCTCCCTTATCTACCTTAGCGTCACTCGCCCCACCCGGTACCTCACACCCAGGCTTATTCGGCGGCGGACAGTTCGAGCTCAACCCCAACGGATCCACCCACCCCGTCGGATTCGGCACATACCGATACTGATTCAACCCACCCGCCAACTTGATGGGATCCGGCGTCAAATACCGTCCCAACCTCGGGTCGTAATACCGATGCCGGTTGTAATGCAGCCCACTTTCCGCATCGAAATACTGCCCCTGAAAGCGCAGCGGCTGGTCGAGGTAGTCCTCGCCGGCCAGGGTGATCGCCGCGACCTTGCCGTAGGCGTCGTACTGCGCCGACCAGACGATTTCGCCGCTGTAGTCGGTGAGTTCCTGCGGGGTGCCGAGGTGGTCGAGTTGGTAGTAGAACGGGCAGGCCTTTTTCGGACCTTTGCCGT
>NZ_JASCPO010000266.1:0-7103 GCF_029960145.1 Pseudomonas sp. PS01299
CGCGAAGGCGGTGGGTCAGTCAATCTCCATGTCGACTGAAACGCCCTCTTCGCGAGCAAGCCCGCTCCCACATGGAAAGTGGGGCAAAGGCTTTATTTTTTGTCGCGAATCGAGAAGTTGGCCATGTGTTCCAGACCCTTGATCAGCGCCGAGTGGTCCCAGTTGCTGCCACCGATGGCCGCGCAGGTGCTGAACACTTGCTGGGCGTTGGCGGTGTTCGGCAGATTGATGTTCAGCTCCTTGGCGCCTTGCAGGGCCAGGTTCAGGTCCTTCTGGTGCAGGCTGATGCGGAAGCCCGGATCGAAGGTGCCTTTGATCATGCGCTCGCCGTGCACTTCGAGGATCTTCGACGAAGCGAAACCGCCCATCAGCGCTTCACGCACCTTGGCTGGATCAGCGCCGTTTTTCGAGGCGAACAGCAGCGCTTCAGCCACGGCCTGGATGTTCAGCGCGACGATGATCTGGTTCGCCACTTTGGCGGTCTGACCGTCGCCATTGCCACCGACCAGAGTGATGTTCTTGCCCATGGCCTGGAACAGCGGCAGGGCGCGTTCGAAGGCATCGGCATCGCCACCGACCATGATGCTCAGGGTCGCAGCCTTGGCGCCGATTTCACCGCCGGACACTGGCGCGTCGAGGTACTGCGCACCTTTCTCGTTGATCTTCTTGGCGAAGGCCTTGGTGGCGGTCGGCGAGATCGAGCTCATGTCGATCACTACTTTGCCTTTGCCGATGCCGGCAGCGACGCCGTCGGCGCGGAACAGTACGTCGTCGACCTGCGGGGTATCCGGCACCATGACGATGATGAATTCAGCTTCCTGCGCCACTTCGCGCGGGTTGGCCAGGGCGACGGCGCCAGCGGCGACCAGATCGGCTGGAGCGGCGTCGTGGTGCGCCGACAGGAACAGGCTGTGACCGGCTTTCTGCAGGTTCGAAGCCATTGGGTGGCCCATGATGCCGGTGCCGATAAATCCGATTTTAGCCATGAGAAAATCCTCTTGTTTTTGTCTTGCTCAAGCGAAATAGGGGGTGTTGCTTTGGGTGGGAGCGGGCTTGCTCGCGAATGCGGTGGAACATTCAATATCCGTGTTGACTGAACCACCGCATTCGCGAGCAAGCCCGCTCCCACAAGGGTTTTGCAGTGTTCTTAAATGGCGTTGTGGGTTTTCAACCAGCCAAGACCCGCTTCAGTAGTGGTCAGCGGCTTGTACTCGCAACCCACCCAACCCTGATAACCGATGCGATCCAGGTGTTCGAACAGGAAGCGGTAGTTGATCTCACCGGTGCCCGGCTCGTTGCGCCCCGGGTTGTCCGCGAGCTGCACATGGTTGATCTCGGCCAGGTGCGATTGCAGGGTGCGGGCCAGATCGCCTTCCATGATTTGCATGTGATAGATGTCGTATTGCAGGAACAGATTGGCGCTGCCGACCTGCTCGCGAATCGACAGGGCTTGCGCCGTGTTGTTCAGGTAGAAACCCGGGATGTCGCGGGTGTTGATCGCTTCCATCACCAGTTTGATACCGGCCGCCTGCAGCTTGTCGGCCGCGTACTTGAGGTTGGCGACGAAGGTCTTCTCGACGGTGGCGTCATCAATACCCTGCGGACGAATACCGGCCAGGCAGTTGACCTGGGTGTTGCCCAGCACTTGCGCGTAGGCAATCGCCAGATCGACCCCGGCGCGGAACTCTTCAACCCGATCCGGCAGACACGCGATACCGCGCTCGCCCTTGGCCCAGTCACCGGCCGGCAGGTTGAACAGCACTTGGGTCAGACCGTTGGCATCGAGCCTGGCCTTGATTTCCGCAGAGCTGAAGTCGTACGGGAACAGGTATTCCACGCCACTGAAACCGGCCTTGGCGGCGGCGTCGAAACGGGCAAGGAAATCCTGTTCGGTGAACAGCATGGACAGGTTGGCAGCGAAACGCGGCATGGTGGTCTCCTAAAACGGTTTTGACGCGGGTGGTCAGACTAAACCCAATCAGTCCCCTCTCCAGGGGGAGAGGGTTAGGGTGAGGGGGGAATCAGGGTTGGCCCCAAATTCCCCGAACGACACAAAATCGCTCCCTCACCCCAGCCCTCTCCCGGAGGGAGAGGGAGCCAGTTACGTTCAGTCGAGCAACGAAATCGCCGTTGGCGCGTCGTTGCCGACCAGTGCCAGGTCTTCGAATTCGTTGACGGCGTTGATCTCGGTCCCCATGGAGATGTTGGTCACACGCTCCAGGATGATCTCGACAATCACCGGTACCTTGAACTCTTCGATCATCTGTTCGGCCTTGCGCAGGGCAGGGGCGATTTCCGATGGTTCGAACACCCGCAGGGCTTTACAGCCGAGGCCTTCGGCGACTGCGATGTGGTCGACACCGTAACCGTTGAGTTCCGGCGCGTTCAGGTTATCGAAGGACAGCTGCACGCAGTAGTCCATTTCGAACCCGCGCTGGGCCTGACGGATCAGCCCCAGGTACGAGTTGTTCACCACGACGTGGATGTAAGGCAGTTTGAACTGAGCGCCGACCGCCAGCTCCTCGATCATGAACTGGAAGTCATAGTCCCCCGACAGGGCCACGACTTTCCGGCTCGGATCGGCCTTGACCACGCCCAGCGCTGCCGGAATGGTCCAGCCCAACGGGCCGGCCTGACCGCAGTTGATCCAGTGACGCGGCTTGTAGACGTGCAGGAACTGCGCGCCGGCAATCTGCGACAGACCAATGGTGCTGACGTAGCAGGTGTCTTTGCCGAACACTTGGTTCATCTCTTCGTATACGCGCTGCGGCTTGACCGGCACGTTGTCGAAGTGGGTCTTGCGGTGCAGGCTGGCTTTGCGTTGCTGGCAATCCTGCAGCCAGGCGCTACGGTTTTTCAGCTTGCCGGCGGCTTGCCATTCACGGGCGACTTCGATGAACACGGTCAGCGCGGCAGCGGCGTCGGAGACGATGCCCAGATCCGGAGTGAACACGCGGCCGATCTGCGTGCCTTCGATGTCAACGTGAATGAACTTGCGGCCTTCGGTGTAGACGTCGACCGAACCGGTGTGACGGTTGGCCCAGCGGTTACCGATGCCCAGCACCACATCGGATTTGAGCAGCGTGGCGTTGCCGTAACGGTGCGACGTCTGCAGACCGACCATGCCGACCATCAGCGGGTGATCATCGGGAATGGTGCCCCAGCCCATCAGGGTCGGGATCACCGGAATGCCGGTCAGCTCGGCGAACTCCACCAGCAGATCGCTGGCGTCGGCGTTGATGATGCCGCCACCGGCCACCAGCAATGGACGCTCGGCCTGATCCAGCAGCGCCAGAGCCTTTTCGACCTGAACGCGGGTCGCGGTTGGCTTGGCCAGCGGCAGCGGCTGGTAGGCATCGATGTCGAATTCGATTTCAGCCATCTGCACGTCGAACGGCAGGTCGATCAGCACCGGGCCTGGACGACCGGAGCGCATTTCGTAGAAGGCTTTCTGGAACGCGTAAGGCACCTGGCCCGGCTCCAGAACCGTGGTCGCCCACTTGGTGACAGGCTTGACGATGCTGGTGATGTCGACCGCCTGGAAGTCTTCCTTGTGCATACGGGCGCGGGGTGCCTGGCCGGTAATGCAGAGGATCGGAATCGAGTCGGCCGAGGCGCTGTAGAGCCCGGTGACCATGTCGGTACCGGCAGGGCCGGAAGTACCGATGCACACGCCGATATTGCCGGCCTTGGTGCGGGTGTAACCCTCGGCCATGTGTGACGCGCCTTCGACGTGGCGAGCGAGGACGTGATCGATGCCACCGACTTTCTGCAGGGCGGAGTACAGCGGGTTGATCGCAGCACCCGGAATGCCAAAAGCGGTATCAACCCCTTCACGGCGCATCACCAGAACGGCGGCTTCGATTGCTCTCATTTTGCTCATGGTTTTGTGCCTCTTTACGTTTTGTAATTGTATACAAGTGGCTTTGCGCAGAGTGTATTCACGGCGGACGGCGCAGGTCAATCCATTTTCTCAAGCGTCTGTTTCATTCGTCGGAAGCCGGTTTTGCTGTGGCTTTTCGTCGCATGTGGCGCCTTTCGAGAATTATTGTATACAAAAAAATAATTCATTGTGTTCTATTTGTGGCATCGGGCTGCGGCACTTAAGCGCAGCCCCACGACTTTCCCAATAACAAAATGAGGACGGCACCATGAGCGCTTTAACCTTGAAAGTCGCAGTCAACCTGGTCAACGAAGCCATCAGCACCGGGCGCGGGATCAACGCCGCGCCGCTGACCATCGCGGTACTCGATACCGGCGGCCACCTGATCACCCTGCAACGCGAAGACGGCGCCAGCCTGCTGCGCCCGAACATCGCCATCGGCAAAGCCTGGGGCGCCATCGCCCTGGGCAAGGGCTCACGCCTGCTGGCGCTGGACGCCCAACAACGCCCGGCCTTCATCGCCGCACTCAACAGCATGGGCCAGGGCAGCGTCGTCCCGGCCCCGGGCGGGGTGTTGATCCGTGATCAGGCGGGGAATGTGCTGGGGGCGATTGGGATTAGCGGCGATCTGTCGGATATTGATGAGCAGGTGGCGATCAAAGCGGTAGAGGCGCTGGATTTGAGGGCGGATGCGGGGGTGGCTGCTTGAATCTGCGTTGATTGATTAACCGCTATCGCGAGCAGGCTCACTCCTACAAGGGATCCTGGTTGGACACAAAATGTCTGAACACCACAAACCCCTGTAGGAGTGAGCCTGCTCGCGATAGCTCTCTCCCAGAAACATCCAGCCAAGAGTCTGTCCCATCAACTTGAGCACGCAGAACTAGTCTTCTCATGAGCTGATCATGGGAGGCAAAGGAATGCCTGATCTACCCGCTGCACACCGATTGCGAGCCGGTCGCTATGCCGAGCCCAATCGAATCTACCTACTGACGACCAACACTCTTGATCGCAAACCGATCTTTGCCGATTTTGCTTTGGGCCGATTGGTGGTTCATCAATTTCGGCGTGCACAAGATCTCGGCTTGGCGAACTCACTGGCGTGGGTGGTAATGCCAGATCATTTTCATTGGTTAATCGAATTGCAGAGCGGGTCTTTGAGCGAACTGATGCAAAAGACCAAGTCGCTAAGTACCAAAGCGGTGAATCAGGCTACCGGTAGAAATGTTGGCCTCTGGCAAAGAGGGTTTCATGACCGGGCACTGCGGCGGGAGGAGGATTTAGTGAAGATGGCAAGGTATGTCGTCGCCAACCCATTGCGGGCTGGACTGGTGGAGAGGCTTGGAGACTATCCGCTGTGGGATGCGATTTGGGTTTGAGCCGAAACCGTGTCGCCTCGATCGCGAGCAGGCTCACTCCTACATTTGGAATGCGTTTCCCTGTGGGAGCGAGCTTGCTCGCGAAGCAGTCACCGCGGTCTATCAGTCCGGCTCACACCCTTTCAACACCAACCGGATAATCGTTTGCGCCGCAGCCTCGTAATCCGCCTCGTCCAGCTTGTCCTTGCCGGTCACTGCAGAGATCTGCCAGTCGAAGTCGGCGTAGGTCTGGGTCGCGGCCCAGATGCTGAACATCAGGTGATTGGGGTCGATCGGGGCGATCTGGCCGCGGTCGATCCAGCTCTGGATGCAGTCGATGTTGTGCTTGGCCTGGCTGTTGAGCTGCTCGACCAGGTCGGCGCTCAGGTGCGGGGCGCCGTGCATGATTTCGCTGGCGAACACCTTGGAGGCGAAGGGCAGGTCGCGGGAGATGCGGATCTTCGAGCGGATGTAGCCGCTGAGCACTTCGCTCGGTACGCCGTCCGGGTTGAACGGGGTCGAAGCCTGCAGGATCGGCACGATGATGCTTTCCAGGACCTCGCGGTAGAGGTTTTCCTTGGATTTGAAGTAGTAGTAAACGTTGGGCTTGGGCAATCCTGCCTTGGCGGCGATGTCGCTGGTTTTGGTCGCAGCGAAGCCCTTGTCGGCAAATTCCTCACTGGCGGCACGCAGGATCAGTTCTTTGTTGCGCTCGCGGATTGTGCTCATAAACCCGGTGGTTCCTTGCCTGTTCTGGCGGTTGCGCATGGTAGCACCGGCCTCGCGCATGGCTCAAGAATGCCCCGTGTGGCCCGCAGTCGCGGTATGCTGCGCGGCATTATTCACATAAGGAAACAAGATTCATGGCAGGAAGCAGTTTGCTGGTGCTGATCGACGATATTGCCACCGTTCTGGATGATGTGGCGTTGATGAGCAAAATGGCCGCGAAGAAGACCGCCGGCGTGCTCGGCGATGACTTGGCGCTCAATGCCCAGCAAGTCTCCGGCGTGCGCGCCGAGCGGGAAATTCCGGTGGTCTGGGCGGTCGCCAAGGGCTCGTTCCTCAACAAGCTGATCCTGGTGCCCTCGGCCCTGGCGATCAGTGCGTTCGTGCCGTGGCTGGTGACGCCGCTGTTGATGGTCGGCGGCGCGTACCTGTGTTTCGAAGGTTTCGAGAAGCTCGCGCACAAGTTCCTGCACAGCAAGGCCGAAGATGATGCCGACCACGCGCAATTGAGCGCGGCGGTGGCCGAGCCGACCACCGATCTGGTGGCTTACGAGAAGGACAAGATCAAAGGCGCGATCCGCACTGACTTCATCCTCTCGGCGGAAATCATCGCCATCACACTTGGCACCGTGGCCGACGCTTCGCTGACCCAGCAAGTGATCGTCATGTCGGGCATCGCCATCGTCATGACCGTGGGGGTTTATGGCCTGGTGGCCGGCATCGTCAAACTCGACGATCTAGGCCTGTGGCTGACCCAGAAATCGGGTGCGGCAGCAAAAAACATCGGCAATGCAATCCTGCGCGCCGCCCCGTACATGATGAAAGGCCTGTCGGTGATCGGCACGGCGGCGATGTTCCTCGTCGGTGGCGGCATCCTTACCCACGGCGTTCCTGTGCTGCATCACTGGATTGAAAGTGTCGGTGTGGCGGCCGGTAGCGCCGGGTTCGCAGTCCCTGTGCTGCTCAATGGCGTGGCGGGGATCATCGCGGGCGCGGCAGTGCTGGCGGTGGTTTCGGTCGTCGGCAAGATCTGGCGCGCGATCAAAGGATAAACACATCACTCCTGTGGGAGCGGGCTTGCTCGCGAATGCGGTGTGTCAGTCGAAGAATATGCTGGCTGATTCACCGCATTCGCG
>NZ_JASCPO010000267.1:0-7069 GCF_029960145.1 Pseudomonas sp. PS01299
GCTCGCGATAGCTGTCTTTCAGCCAACATTAATGTTGAATGATGAACCGCTATCGCGAGCAGGCTCACTCCTACAATGTCATCTCTTGTGGAGACCCTCAGATGATTGCCAACACCTTCCCCGCCGCCCAACACGTCATGGTGCTCTACACCGGTGGCACCATCGGCATGCAGGCCAGTGCCAACGGTCTGGCCCCGGCGTCCGGTTTCGAAGCCCGCATGCGCGAGTACCTGCACAGCCAGCCCGAACTGGTGGTGCCGCAATGGCGCTTCCGGGAAATGTCGCCGCTGATCGACAGCGCCAACATGACCCCGGCCTACTGGCAGCAACTGCGCGAAGCGGTGGTCGATGCGGTGGACGTGCAAGGCTGCGACAGCGTACTGATCCTGCATGGCACCGACACCCTGGCCTACAGCGCTGCGGCGATGAGTTTCCAGTTGCTCGGCCTGCATGCCCGGGTGTGTTTCACCGGCTCGATGCTACCGGCCGGCGTCACCGACAGCGATGCCTGGGAAAACCTCGGTGGCGCGCTGGTTGCTTTGGGCCAGGGTCTGGCGCCGGGCGTGCACCTGTACTTCCACGGCGAGCTGCTGGCGCCGACCCGTTGCGCGAAAGTGCGCAGCTTCGGCCGGCATCCGTTCAAGCGCCTGGAGCGTCAGGGCGGCGGGGTGAAAGCGCCGTCGATTCCGGCCGCACTGAACTACAACCAGCCGAAACAACTGGCCAAGGTTGCTGTGCTGCCACTGTTCCCCGGCATCGGCGCCGAGGTGGTTGATGGCCTGCTGGCCAGCGGTATCAAAGGTCTGGTGCTGGAGTGCTACGGCAGCGGCACCGGACCGAGCGACAATCCCGAGTTCCTTGCCAGCCTCGGCCGCGCACGGGACAACGGTGTGGTGGTGGTTGCGGTCACGCAGTGCCATGAAGGCGGGGTCGAGCTGGATGTGTATGAAGCCGGCAGCCGTTTGCGCGGCGTTGGCGTGTTGTCCGGTGGCGGCATGACCCGAGAAGCGGCGTTCGGCAAGCTGCACGGCTTGCTCGGTGCGGGTCTGGACAACGCCGAAGTGCGGCGTCTGATCGAACTCGACCTGTGTGGCGAATTGCGCTGAGCCTGGTCCGGCGCCGGCGATAGTCCGACGCCCTACATATCTACCACCCACGCTGCATCGTGCCTCCCTAGCATGGAGCGATCCCGAGACTTGTCCTCGGGATCGCCTCCATCACCAGAACGCAGGGACGCACGATGAGTTCAGCAACCACAAGCTCCACCCGGCAGACGGCTGCCGGCACAAATCCCACCGAAGCCCTGATCACCCAATTGAGTGTCGGCCCCGACTTGCGCGACGTGGCCGCCGTGCTGTTGCGCGAACATTTGCGCAAGCTGTACCCCACGCTTGATCTGGAGCCGAGCATTACCATGATCGGCACGCCGCAATGGTCCATCGTCGACGAACAGATCGTTGCCGGAAATCCGACCTACCAGGCCTTGACCGAAATCCTCGCCGCCCAGGTCGTGCAGGGCACGCCGACGCTGTATATCGAAGGTGAACACTTTCTGACGCAACAACCGATCAGCGATCCGGCCGTCCACCTGCCGGTACGGATCGACGAAATCGCCAGCCTGCTCAACCTGCTGGCACCGGTCATGCTCACGGCGTTTCAGGAGCAACAGCTGGCGTACTGGAACAACGCCGACGACAGCAACGGCCCGCGTTGGCATACATTGTCGAACACCCTGCGCGAGATCTGGAACGTCAATCAGGTACAAGGCTGGAGCGAGAGTGACTGCGCAATGGCCCGCGCGCTGTATCGCACTGCCGGTCTGGCCGGCAGGAAAATCGATGACCAGAACAGCGCCTGCCTGATCGCCATTGATCTGATCGATGGCACAACCGTAAAGCATCTGAACGAAGTATCGATGGCCGTGCTGATCGGCACACAACAGGGAAAGACGGTCATCCTCGCCCATTCACTGCTCAAGGGTTATCAGAAGTTCGACTCTCTTGATGACCTGGGCAAATCCTTGCCTGCGCACGTGGGCAATCTTCAGCCGTACCAGCAGTTGAACTGGCGATTGCTGGAACCCTCGGGCAGCATCTTCGATTATCAGGCGTGTGCACTGGTCTCGATTCAGATCGATGTGATCGGCGCGCTGGATTTTTCTCCTGCCACACCTGCCCCGCTCGACAAGCCATTGTCCACGGCCACCCCCGAAGTCGACGCCACGGCGAAAAAGCCCGGCCCGCCATTGAGCTGGTTTCAGAATGCCTTGCCTGACTGGCTCATTGCTGCATCACTGCCGGATCTGAACAACTATTCCCGGCACTTGAAGGATCTGGCTGCACTGCATAACCAGAACACCGGCAAGTCCTATCTGGATGGCATCCTGCCAATCAGCGAATACGCGCTGAGCGAAATGAACGCCTTGCATGCCGAGACCCTTCGCGCGCACGCCGATGCGCAGCGTACCGATCTTGAAACAGCTCTGGAGTCGATCCAGTTGCGGGTCAAAAGTCCGGTGATCTGGGGCACCTTTACTGTTCCGGGAAAAATCGAGACTTACAATTTCAGCGTCACCGATCTGGCCTTGCAGAATCTGATTGCAGTGCCGGTAGGCAACAAGACCCTGCACTCCACCCGTGGCAAGCCATTGCCCACATGGCTGACCGTAAGCTATCTGGAAGACCTGGTAACTCGCGCGGATATCGGTACGACCTACCCGGCGCTGATCAAGCGTCAGTTGGTCGACACCACGCCAGCTTCCGCCGGGCGACAAGCACTGTTCACTCAACACTTGCGCATCCAGTTGCCGCTGCTGGCCCTGCAATCGAAAATTCGCGGCAAGGCCGGTATCGACGCACGCGGTTACCGCTATGTCGTCGCGGTGCTGGATCCCGACAGCAACCATCGCATGGTCGAGGACCAGACCATCGTCATGCGGCCTCTGGCTTTAGTACCTCAACGCAGAACAGACGGCAGCCATGACGAAGTCGCCAACATGTTCGTGATCGGTCCTGAGGACCCGAGCGCCGGGCCGTGCCTGCTGTATCGGCCGATGCTCGACCAGCCGTTGACCCAATACCCTTCCCCCAGCAACTTGCTGTACGCCATCCAGCAATCCGCCAGTCTGCGTGACTCGGTGCTCGCCTGGCTCCCGGACCGCGTGCGCAGCGACTACGCCAACTATGTGTTTCCAGGCACGTTGCCCTCCCCCTGGGCCGTCACCGAGTTTCTGGTGGATGCGGAAAAAATGAGGGTCATGAGTGGGCCGATCAGCCTCGGTAGAAAGACCGTGGAGGGCGATCTGCCAGGCGCTCTGTACAAAGCCAACGCGTCGGCGCTGGTCGAGCTGGCCGACCGCCAGTCGGTGTCAAATGCGGAAAGTCGCTGGGCCAGTTTCAAACAGGCCGGATGGACCCTGTTCAATGCCGTCTTGCCGTTCCTCGGACGCACGGTGGGTGTCGCGACGTGGATCTGGCAGGTGATGGAGCAACTGCAAGCCCTGAAGGAAGCCCGGGAGCAGGATGACTCTTCCGCGCAATGGTCAGCGTTCACCGAGGTGTTGCTCAATCTGGGGATAGCGATCACGTTGCACATCGCAGGTCGCTCCCGACCACGGCTGGCCCATGAGACAGCGGCACGCGAAACACCGAAAAACCCTGACCCCACGACCACTGAAATCACCGTGCAACAACTGGAAAAAAGTGCTCCCCATGAAACCGCTGACCTGCAGCAAACCCTGAATATCAGCGGCGCCGCGAATCGCACGCCCGCAAGTCTGGGCACCGTGCTGTCCCACTTCAAAATCCTTCGCCCGCAACGTCTGGGTAGCGCCAACACCACGCCAGGGCTCTATCGCAATCTCTACAGCTACAACAGCAAATGGTACGCCCCGGTGGGCCATGACTGGTTCGAGGTCGCGGTGGACGAAAACGGTACCGTCATGATCATCGATCCGCAGGATCCAACCCGTACCGGCCCAGCCTTGATCGGCAATCTGCGTGGCGATTGGTTCGTCGATACCCGACTGCGTCTGCGCGGTGGCGGCTCGGCCGGCCTGACACAGCTGGCTGAAGCACAACGCCGCATCGAAGCGGAAAAACTGCGCACCCGCCTGACCGCCTTCGAAAGCCGTAAGGCGGCAGCGCAAGGCGAGCTGGAACAGGTCCGCCAGGCAATGAACGCTGCCACCGCTCAGACCGCTGCGGCCCACCGCCAGCTCTTTCTACAGTCTCTGGACAGGCAACGCGTCGCTTATGCCCAGGCGTTGAGCGATCTCAAGGCGTTGCATGTATTCTCGCCAACGGCTGACTACCAACAGAGATCCCTGAGCTACCTGAAGGCGCAGCTCGAACTCATCCATGCAGGGATTCGCGAAGCGCTGACCCTGTTCACGCCGACATTGCGCAGCGTACTCAATCATCTCGAAGAACAGGCTGAACAGCCCCAGAACCGGCATATTGCCGAAACGCGGCAGATGCTTGAGCTCAATCTGGACATGATCACGCGTCTGGAGCAGATCCAGGCACAATTGGTGCAACTCAAAGAGTTCGAGAGAGACGGCTTGCGCTTGATTCAACTGACCCGCAAGGCACTCCCGGCGTACTCGATCGAGGATCTCAAGGCACTGCAGGTGACACTGGCGCGCAATGTCTGCCTGCCCGAACACTCGGTAGCGACCGCCGCGGATGCCTGGCTCAGTCTCGACCAGATTGTCGATACCGCCGATATCGCCGTTCAAGCGCTGCGCGACACCCTTGAGGAGCGCAGCGTTTCCCGGCTCGACGAACGCATCGACTGCCTCAACGATCTGATCGAACAATTCAACGTACTCGACGAGCGCCTGGCAGACTTCAAGTCCGCGTTCGCTGACAGTGTGCAAGAGGCACCGCTGACAAACCTTCGCCAACAGCTCGAGCAATTCAACCGCAGCGCCCGCCACAACCTGGTGCTGTTGCTCGAAGAGCGCGACACCCTGCGCAGCCGCCCGGCGCTCCCCGTGCAACCGCCAAGGCCGAAAAAGAAGTTCATCCGCACCCGCTACAACGGCGTGCTGATCGGCGAGCCGCGCCTGACGGTACAGGGCCTGGAAACCGACCTGGTCGACATCAAGTCACCGCTCACGGACAAGGTCATCTCGACCTTTCATCAAAAAACTCCCGGGGTGTGGGTCGAACGTATCAGCACTGCCTTGCCGACGCCGACGCCAGCGCTCGAAACCAGCCTGAACAAGGGGCAGGACCTGCTCGACGGCCTGCCGGCGTTCACCCTGCGCATGAACGAACTCATGAAGCAGGCCGGACGCTCGGCGGTCGGTATCGAGTACCTGTTTCACCAGCACGCCCTGCAACTGGAACACGTCAGCGCGGCCATTGAACAGGCCCTGACCGACAGCAACGCCACGGACAGCAGCCAGCGCTCGGCTGCGGTGCTGAACAAGGCGCTGAGCGATGCCGTCGACAGCCTATATCAGCAGGCCAAAACCGCCATGTCGATGATGACCAGGGCACAATCACCCACACCATCAGGTGTCGCCTGGCTTCAGACCAATGACAGCATCCGTATTGCAAAAACTGTCAGTCGACGCCGCCTCAAGGGCGGCAAGGCGCTCTACCTGGACGAATACAGCATCACTGACCAGACCACGCGCAAGGTGCTGTGGTACGCGCATTTTCTGTACTCCACCTCATGGGTGCCGGACAAGGCCTTCCTCTCTGCACGTTTGAAAACCCCCGCGGAGCGGCAACTGGGATCCGATGCCGACAGCACTCGCGGGTTGAGCCGGGCCGAACGGCTGGCGTACTACCGCAGCATGATCGGCGTGGAGCAGGCCCGACAGCTGTTTTTCAGCGCGAGCTAAGGCATACGCTGATGACCGTGCACGACGTCGCCCCTGCCTGTGGGCGTCGTGCACGGCACGCTACTTGCTGCCTCTTTTGCCAAAAACCAGCGGATGCCGCCTCATGCTCCACTCCCACCTCACGACGCTCAATGCCGTCTCACTGGTACTCAACACCTTCAAGACCGAAGGCCTGTCGAGCGAAGCGCTGCTGGCCGGCAGCGGCATCAGTGCGGCGGATCTGGCCCGTGCCGACACACGCATCACCACCAATCAGGAAATGCAGGTCTGCGCCAATGCGGTCGCGCTCAAGCATGACATCGGCCTGGAACTGGGCCGACGGATGCACGTTTCCTGCTACGGCATCCTCGGTTACGCCCTGCTCACCAGTGCCACCTTAGGTGACGCTTTGCGCCTGGCGATTCGCTATCCGGCGCTGCTGGGAACACTTTTCGAACTGAGCCTGGAAGACGACGGCGAGCGGGTCTGGTTCGTCGCCGCCGATTACCGCGAGAGCCCGTCGATGGCGGTGTTCAACGCGGAGTTCTGCCTGGTGTCATTGAAGGTCATCTGCGACGATTTGCTTGGGCATCCGCTGCCGCTACTGGCGACACGTTTTGAACATGCCGCGCCGGATTACCGCGACAGCTACGCTGAGCACTTCAACAGCCCTCTGCACTTCGGCGCCAAGGACAATGCTTTCGCCTTTGACCGGCGCTGGCTCGATCAGCCGTTGCCTTTGGCCGACAGCATCACCCACCAGGCCATGGCCGACCGCTGCCGCAAACAGAACATCGAGTTCACCGGACGTCAGGCGTGGCTGGGGCGGATTCGCCAGTTGCTCAGTGCCCAGCTCAATGCAGCACCGGGGCTGGAGGGGCTGGCCCAGCAAATGAAGTGCTCGCCGCGCACCTTGCGCCGCCATTTGAAGGACATGGGCAGCAGTTATCAGGAACTGCTCGACGAACTGCGCTTCGAGCGGGCCAAGCAGATGCTGTGTGAGGATCAACTGCCGATCTACCGCATCGCCGAGACCCTGGGCTTCAGCGAGACCGCGAGTTTCCGCCATGCGTTCGTGCGCTGGAGCGGGGTGGCGCCGAGCCAGTTTCGCCCTCATTGATGTTCCAATGTGGGAGCGGGCTTGCTCGCGAATTCGCAGTGTCAGTCGCGATCAATTTATCTGACATACCGTATTCGCGAGTAAGCCCGCTCCCACCGGGACGCATTTCATGC
>NZ_JASCPO010000268.1:0-7027 GCF_029960145.1 Pseudomonas sp. PS01299
GAGCAAGCCCGCTCCCACAGGGATCTCGAGTGGAGTCCGGTTTTGTGTCAGCCACAAAACCTGTGGGAGCGGGCTTGCTCGCGAAGGTCGCGCCGCCGATTCAGAGCTTGTGGCGCAGATCAGCCGCGAACGCGCAGGGTCAAGCCCTTGAGGAAGTTGCGCAGCAACTGGTCGCCGCACGCGCGGTAATTGGTGTGGCCGACCTTGCGGAACAGTGCGCTCAGCTCAGGCTTGGACACCGGGAACTCGGCTGCCTTGAGGATCGCGTGCATGTCGTCTTCCTTGAGTTCGAAGGCCACGCGCAGCTTCTTCAGGATGATGTTGTTGGTCACTGGCACTTCGATCGGCTGCGGCGGACGGCTTTCGTCCTTGCCGCGCTTGAACACCACCAGACCGTCGAGGAAGTGCGCCATGACTTCGTCCGGGCAGCGCACGAAGCCTTCTTCGTCTTCTTCTTTCTTGTCGAGGTACGCGACGACGTCTTTCAGCTCCACGTCCAGGCCGCCGAGCTTGATGATCTCGATGACTTTCTTGTCGCTGATGTCGAGCATGTAGCGCACGCTACGCAATACGTCGTTATGAATCATGTGGGTAATCCTGATAATCGTTGTGGGCAGCACGCAGGCGCGCTGCCGGAATGTGTGGCGGCAGTGGAAGCCTTAGAACTTCTCTTTGCCGGACAGGTAGCGCCATTGGCCCACCGGAACCTTGCCAATCGACACGCCGCCGATGCGGATGCGGCGGATGCCGACGACCTTCAGGCCAACCGCTTCGCAGAACTGCGCGATGATCCCCGGCTGCGGGTTCTTCATGGCGAAGCGCAGGCGGTTTTCGTTCTGCCAGCTGGCCTTGACCGGCGGCAGCTCCTTGCCCTTGTGGGTGAGGCCGTGCTGCAGGCGATTGAGGCCGTGGGCAACCATGTCGCCTTCGACCTCGACCACGTATTCCTGCTCGATCTTGGCCGCGTCGGCAGTCAGTTTGCGCAGCACTTTCCAGTCCTGAGTGAACACCAGCAGGCCGCTGGCCTTGGGCTGCAGATCGGCGCTGGCGGTCAAGCGCAGGAAGTGCCCGCGCAGCGGGCGTTTGCCGTAGCGGTGCTCGTCGCTGAGGGTGTCGGCGCTGAGCGACTGCATGGCGGTGTCGACATCCATGCCGGCCGGCACGTTGAGCAGAATCGTGACCGGCTCCGGCGCGGTGGCCTGAGCGTCCTTGTCGAGCTCGACCTTTTGGTTGCCGACCTTGAATTGCGGTTCGTCGATCACTTCGCCGTCCACGGTGACCCAGCCGCCCTCGATGAACAGCTCGGCCTCCCGGCGGGAGCAACCGACCAGTTCGATGAGGCGTTTGGAGAGGCGAATCGGGTCAGTCATGACAGGGCCGTAACAAAAAAGGGGTGGGCATTGTACCTGCCTGGCGCCGGTTAAGCCCGGTTCCATTTCGGTAGGTGGTTTTTTGTAGGAGTGAGCCTGCTCGCGATTGCCGTCTGACATTCAGCATTGATGTCGGCTGGTCCGGCGCTATCGCGAGCAGGCTCACTCCTACAAGGGTACTTTGGTGTGTCAGCCGTTACTTGAGCGCTGCTGGGTCTGCCGCAGGCGCATATGCAGCAACGGGTGCGGCTGGCCCATGCCATCCACCTCCGAGCGGCCGATCACTTCAAAACCCTGCTTGAAATAAAACCCCAGTGCCTGCGGGTTCTGTTCGTTGACGTCGAGTTCATCGGCATTCAGATGTTGCATGGCGTAGTTGAGCAGTTTCTTGCCCAAGCCTTGGCCACGATACTCGGGATCGATGAACAGCATTTCGATCTTGCCCGCCGCCACCCCGGCGAATCCGGTGATGCGCTGGTTGGCGTCCTTGGTACAGATCAGCATCACTGCATCCAGGTAACGCGTGAGCACCAGATTACGCAGCAACTCGATGTAGCTGTCCGGCAGGAAATCATGGGTCGCGCGAACCGAGGCCTCCCAGACCCGGGTCAGTTCCTGATAATCGCTGAGTTTCGGCGTGTGAATGACCGAATGCTGACGCATGCCCGGCTGCCTCTTTTCAAATGGATGAGCGGGATTCCTTCCCACTGCAAACGATAGACGCAAAAAAGCCCCGCATCTCGTAAAAAGAGCGGGGCTTTTTGTATTTATTTCGGTGTCTGGCTGGCTGTTAATGTTGCCTGCAAGAGCTTCCCCCTCACCCCAACCCTCTCCCCCAAGGGGGGCGAGGGGGGAAGGGAGCTGATCTTCATGCTGTTCAAAATCTGAGGTCGACTCGATATTTCAAGTCGCCGTCATTCGAAAGAGCAACTCAATCAGTCCCCTCTCCCTCAGGGAGAGGGTTAGGGTGAGGGGCTTTTGATCTTCAGATCAGATCTGCTCAGCCCACAGGTCGTATTCGTCAGCGTCAGTCACCTTGCACCAGACCTTGTCGCCCGGCTTGAGGTTGCTGCCGTTGTCGATGAATACGTTACCGTCGATTTCCGGGGCATCGAAGAAGCAGCGGCCGACGGCGCCTTGCTCGTCGACTTCGTCCACCAGCACTTCGATCTCGCGGCCGATGCGCATTTGCAAACGGGCCGAGCTGATCGCCTGCTGGTGCGCCATGAAACGCTCCCAACGGTCTTGCTTGACGTCGTCCGGCACTACTTCCAGGTCCAGATCATTGGCGGGCGCACCATCGACCGGCGAGTACTGGAAGCAGCCGACGCGGTCGAGCTGGGCTTCGGTCAGCCAGTTCAGCAGGTACTGGAAATCTTCTTCGGTTTCGCCCGGGAAGCCGACGATGAAGGTCGAACGGATGATCAGGTCCGGGCAGATCTCGCGCCAGTTCTTGATCCGCGCCAGAGTCTTGTCTTCGAACGCCGGGCGTTTCATCGCCTTCAGCACTTTCGGGCTGGCGTGCTGGAACGGGATGTCCAGGTACGGCAGGATCTTGCCGGCGGCCATCAGCGGGATCAGCTCGTCAACGTGCGGGTACGGGTAAACGTAGTGCAGACGCACCCACACGCCCAAAGTGCTCAGCGCTTCGCAGAGTTCGGTCATGCGGGTTTTCACCGGCGCGCCGTTCCAGAAACCGGTGCGGTATTTCACGTCGACACCGTAGGCGCTGGTGTCCTGCGAAATCACCAGCAGCTCTTTGACGCCGGATTTGACCAGACGCTGGGCTTCGTCGAGTACATCACCCACCGGACGGCTGACCAGTTTGCCGCGCATCGACGGGATGATGCAGAAGCTGCAGCTGTGGTTGCAGCCTTCGGAAATCTTCAGGTACGCGTAGTGACGCGGAGTCAGCTTGATGCCTTGCGGCGGCACCAGGTCGATCAGCGGGTTGTGATCCTGACGCGGCGGCACAACTTCGTGCACCGCGTTGACCACTTGCTCGTACTGCTGCGGACCGGTCACGGCCAGCACGCTCGGGTGTACGTCGCGGATGTTGCCTTCTTCCACGCCCATGCAACCGGTGACGATCACCTTGCCGTTTTCCTTGATCGCTTCACCGATCACTTCCAGCGACTCAGCCTTGGCCGAGTCGATGAAACCGCAGGTATTGACCACCACCACGTCGGCGTCCTGGTAGGTGGACACCACGTCATAGCCTTCCATACGCAGCTGGGTCAGGATGCGCTCGGAGTCGACCAGTGCTTTCGGGCAACCCAGAGATACGAAGCCAACCTTTGGATTGGCCGGCGCAGGAGTGGTGGACATGTCTAACCTCGGTGTTTTGTGACGTCGCTTGCCGTGTGGGAAAGCCGACGGATGGGCGCTTAGGGTGCGCCTCTGATCAAAAAGTGCGCAATTCTAGCGATGAGCAACGCACTTGACCAGCTTTATGCAGGGAAATACGACGAGTGCTGCGCTATGCTTCGCGCCGTTGAGCTTTACCAATTTTTTACAGTCAACAAAACGTCTGTAACAACAGGTAAAACAGCGCATGCTGCACCACAAAGCATAGTGCTTCATTCAAAGAAGCCGGTTCGAGAATCAGGAGTGTTGGATGGGTCAGGCAAGTAGTCAGGCGGCGGGCGCCGAGCATTCGGCTGCAAAACCGCTGAGCATGCTGGTCGCGGCAGTCGGGGTAGTTTACGGCGACATCGGCACGAGCCCGTTGTACACCCTCAAAGAAGTATTCGCCGGTCATTATGGGGTGCCGGTCAATCACGACGGCGTCTTCGGGATTCTGGCATTGATATTCTGGTCGCTGATCTGGGTCGTCACGATCAAGTACGTGTTGTTCGTCTTGCGGGCCGACAACCAGGGCGAAGGGGGGATCATGGCGCTGACCGCCCTGGCGCGACGCGCATCCAGCCGCTATCCCAAATTGCAGGCGGTGCTGGTGATCCTGGGATTGATCGGTGCCGCACTGTTTTACGGCGACAGCATGATCACCCCGGCGATTTCCGTATTGTCGGCGGTGGAAGGTCTGGAGCTGGCATTCGATGGCCTGGAGCGCTGGGTGGTGCCGATGGCGCTGGTGGTCCTGGTCGCACTGTTCCTGATCCAGAAGCATGGCACCGATCGCATTGGCAAGCTGTTTGGTCCGGTGATGGTGGCGTGGTTCCTGGTGCTGGGCGGTCTGGGTGTCAGCGGGATCGTCAGACACCCTGAAGTATTGAGCGCGCTGAACCCGATCTGGGGCGTGCGTTTCTTCATGGTTCACCCGGGCATGGGGGTGGCGATTCTCGGTGCGGTGGTGCTGGCGCTGACCGGCGCTGAGGCCCTGTATGCCGACATGGGCCACTTCGGGCGCAAGCCGATTGCCCGCGCCTGGTTGGCGCTGGTACTGCCGGCACTGGTGCTGAATTACTTCGGTCAGGGCGCATTGCTGCTGGAAAACCCGGAAGCGGCACGTAACCCGTTTTACCTGCTGGCGCCGAACTGGGCACTGGTGCCTTTGGTGGTGCTGGCAACCCTGGCCACGGTGATCGCTTCGCAAGCGGTGATTTCCGGTGCGTTTTCGCTGACCCGTCAAGCAATTCAGCTTGGCTACATTCCGCGCATGCACATTCAGCACACATCCAGTGCCGAACAGGGGCAGATCTATATTGGTGCGGTGAACTGGGCGCTGATGGTCGGCGTGATTCTGCTGGTGATCGGTTTCGAGTCCTCCGGCGCATTGGCGTCTGCCTACGGCGTGGCAGTGACGGGCACCATGCTGATCACCAGTATTCTGGTGGCTGCGGTGATCCTGCTGCTATGGAAATGGCCCCCGCTGCTGGCGGTGCCGATTCTGCTCGGTTTCCTGCTGGTCGATGGCATGTTCTTCGCGGCCAACGTGCCGAAGATCATTCAGGGCGGTGCCTTCCCGGTGCTGGCGGGGATCGTGCTGTTCATCCTGATGACCACCTGGAAACGCGGCAAGGAGCTGCTGGTCGATCGCCTCGACGAAGGCGCGCTGCCGCTGCCGATCTTCATCAGCAGCATCCGTGTGCAGCCGCCGCACCGCGTGCAGGGTACTGCGGTGTTCCTCACCGCGCGTTCCGACGCCGTGCCGCATGCGCTGTTGCACAACCTGCTGCACAACCAGGTGCTGCACGAGCAAGTGGTGCTGCTGACCGTGGTCTACGAAGACATCCCGCGTGTGCCGCCATCGCGCCGCTTCGAGGTCGAGGCCCACGGCGAAGGCTTCTTCCGCGTCATCCTGCACTTCGGCTTCACCGACGAGCCGGATGTGCCGCAGGCGTTGAAGCTGTGCCATCTGGATGATCTGGACTTCAGCCCGATGCGCACCACCTACTTCCTCAGCCGCGAAACGGTAATCGCCTCGAAACTCGAAGGCATGGCCCGCTGGCGCGAGGCGTTGTTTGCGTTCATGTTGAAGAATGCCAACGGCAACTTGCGGTTCTTCAATCTGCCGCTGAACCGGGTGATTGAACTGGGGACGCAGGTGGAGATGTAACCCCACCTCAACTGAAAAGCCCCCGTCAGCTTCAAGGCTGGCGGGGGCTTTTTTGTGCCCGCACATAAACCTCTAACCCACTGCAAATCCCCTGTGGGAGCGAGCTTGCTCGCGAAGGCCGAGTGTCAGTCGAGACATGTGGTGGCTGATCCACCGCATTCGCGAGCAAGCTCGCTCCCACAAGGATTCTGTGGTGTCAGTGGCTTTCAGGCAATTCTTCTTCAGATTCGGTCTTCGTCCGCGCAGGTCGCGGCATCAGCGCTTGGATCACGTCATCAATCAAGGCTTTGCCCATCACCGTCAGGTAATGCGCAGCCCAGGCATGGCGGTCGGTGTCTTTGATGAAGGCAGCGTCCTCGGCGAAGGATTTGGCGAGGGACAGCAGGTCGGAGGATTGGGACAGGGCATCGATGATCGGGATGCCGGCGCGGACGTTGAAGAACGCTTGATCCGAGTGGTAGAGGAAGGGGGTGAAGCCGATGGTTTTAATGTTTGCGGGTCCGTGCAGATCAGTTTCGGTCATCGTGTTACTCCTTGGTTCGAAGTGCCGCGACTTTCGTTACCACACGAAAGGGAGGCGACTGTACGCAGGGTGGTAAACCGGGAACCAAGGAAACCGGCACGCTCGAAAGCGTCCCACGCACAGCCGCCATTACTCGATGAGCGGGCTCTTGCGCTGGGTTCTCCGGGTTACCACACCCGATCGCTGAATGGGTCAGCGACGTCCGGAGAGTATCCCGTCAAAAAACAGCGCAATAGAGCCGCAAAGCGCCCGAACACGAGTTTCGGAGTTTGCCTACAAGGTCTGTGGGCGTCATCTGATATTGAGAAACTGGAAGTAAACGATACTAAACGTCTGACACGAACTGGCGTGTGCAAATGAGCGAGACGCGTATGACTGCATCATCGAAACAAGAAAAGCAGGATGATCTCGAGAACCTTCGGATTGAAGCGCAAGCTATGGAGCGATTGATCAACTTCGATCCGGCACAAGCGATCAGCCATTACGATATGCGGGCAAGATACGCTTGCAAGGATTGATGATTATTTGAATTCAGCGCAATTCCCTTGTAGGAGTGAGCCTGCTCGCGATAGCGGTGTGTCAGTTGGCAACTAGGTGGCTGACACTCCGCTATTG
>NZ_JASCPO010000269.1:0-6992 GCF_029960145.1 Pseudomonas sp. PS01299
CGCGATAGCGGTCGATCATTCAACAATTATGTTGGCTGACCCACCGATATCGCGAGCAGGCTCACTCCTACAATGCAGCGCGGTGATTCTCAGGACTGCGAGATCAAACTCTGTCGACAATCCAGCACCAGCTGCGCACCGCCCAGCTCACTGCTGCCCACCTCAAGATTGAAGCCATGCAGGCTGACAATCGCCGCGACAATCGATAGACCCAGGCCAAAGCCACTCTGTGGTTGCCCGCCCTCGGCACGATAGAAACGCTGGAACACCGCCTCACGCTCGGCTTCGGGAATCCCCGGTCCGGAATCGTGGACTTCGATCCGCGTATGCCCACCGTCATTCACTCCGCGCAAAATCACCGTACCGCCCGCCGGAGTGAACTTGATCGAGTTGCTCAACAGATTGGCCAGCGCCTCGAACAGCAACGCCCGGTCGCCATTGAGCGGTGGCAGGGTTTCCGGCATGTTCAGCACGAACAGCAGTTCGCCTTCCTCGGCCAGTGGCAGGTAAAACTCATGCAGTTCTTCCAGCAGTTGCACCGGATCGAGCTCGACAAAACCTGAGCGGCGCTGACGATCTTCCAATTCGGAAATCCGCAGCAATCCGCGAAACCGCGCCATCAGCGTGTCCGCCTCGGCCAGCACCAGGTCCAGTTGCGCCGCCTCCTGTGAGCCTTCACCAGCCTGCTGTTGCATGCGATACAACTGCGCGCGCAAACGCGTCAGCGGCGTGCGCAAATCGTGGGCGATGTTGTCGCACACGCCTTTGACTTCATGCATCAGCCGTTCGATGCGATCGAGCATGGCGTTGACGATGGCGGCGAGCATGTCCAGTTCATCGCGGCGGTTGGACAGCGGCAAACGGTGGGTCAGGTCGCCAGCGACAATCGCCTGGGCGCTGTCCTGAATCGCGCGGATGCGGCGCATTGGTCGGCGGCGCAGCAAATGCCAACCGGCAATCCCCGGCAGAATCGTCAGTGATACCCCCCAGAACAATGCATGCAGAATGATCCGCGTCACGGCGAACAACGAACCGTTGTCGCGCAGCAACACCAGCCAGCGGCCGTCGCGGGTCTGAGTCGCCACCGCGTCGCAGCTGTCGGCGGGCAGGGTTGGGTCATCGGAATCGGCGCAGTCATCCAGGGTGTGGATCTTGCCATCCAGCGGCAGGCCTTCGGGCAGTTGCTGCAAAGCACCGCCGAGGTAAACGCCCTGGGCGTCGAACAGGCCATAGGCGTCGATGCCGCGTATATCAAAGGTCATGCTGGCGGCGAGCGCTTCTTCCAGCTGCTCACCGCGAAAGTGCGAAAACAGATGCTGACGTTGCATCAGCGAATGCTTGGCGAGGTTATCGAGATAGCTGGAGACCTCGAAATACATGACCCCCATGAGGATCGCGCTCCAGGCCACGAACAGCGAACTGTACAGCGCCAGCAGTCGACTGCTGGAGGAGCGCCAGCCGTCAGACGGGTTCGGCAATGACATAACCCGAGCCCCGTACCGTGCGAATCAGCGGAACATTGCCCGCCGCGTCGATCTTCTTGCGCAGACGACCGATGTGTACGTCGATCAGGTTGGTGCCCGGGTCGAAGTGATAGCCCCAGACCTCTTCGAAAATCATCATCCGCGACAGGATCTGCCCGCTGTTGCGCATGAGAAATTCCAGCAGCTTGTATTCGGTGGGGAGCAGCGTCAGCACCTGCCCGGCGCGGCGTGCTTCGTGGCTGATCAAGTCCAGTTCGAGGTCGGCAACCTGCAACGTGGTGGCCTGGGTGGCAACGCTGTTCTGGCGGCGCAGCAGCACTTCCACACGTGCGGCCATCTCGTCGGTGGCGAACGGTTTGGTCAGGTAATCATCGCCGCCGGCGCGCAAGCCGCGCACGCGCTCATCGACATCGGAGAGGGCGCTGATCATCAGAATCGGCGTGGCCACGCCCATGGTGCGCAGGGTGGTGACGATCGCCAGGCCATCGAGTTCCGGCAGCATGCGGTCGAGGGTGATCAGGTCGTAGTTGCCGCTGACGGCTCTGTCCAGGCCTTCGCGGCCATTGTCGACCCAATCCACTTGCAGGCCGTGGCTGCTGAGTTCGGCGACGATTTCACGGGCAGTCACGGCGTCGTCTTCGATGGTCAAAATACGCGTCATAGGGCAGGCCTTGATCGGTTCAAACGGAATGGCAGCATTTTGCCAAGTATTTTGCGTCGCGCTTTAAATTAACTTTCATGTATAGCCTGTCACAAACGTCAATTCGGGGCGCTTCGCGGCGTTGGCGTCAATGCATAAAACCCGCTGCTTTCCGTCCATTGTTGCAAATTGCAATGAATGTAGAAGTTCAGTCTTTTTAAATCATTGAAATTTAAGGATTTATTTCGGGGTCTCGACTGGCACGGTCGCTGCAATTCATCTCGTGACGAGTTGTAACACCATTTTTCATGCCTGGAGCACTACAACAATGAATAGATCCTCTGATGGGTTTTATCCTGCCTTCGAAGGAGAGTCGAGCAACGTGTCAGGCGTGTCCTGGGGCGCGATTTTCGCGGGCGCAGCGGCGGCCGCAGCACTGTCGATGATTTTAGTGCTGCTTGGCTTCGGTTTGGGATTCTCTGCCGTTTCACCTTGGGCCGGGGAGGGCATCAGCGCCAAGGGGCTGGGGATTTCGACGATTGTCTGGCTGGCGGCGACGCAAATCATCGCCTCCGGTCTGGGTGGCTACATCGCCGGTCGGCTGCGGGTGAAGTGGGCCAACATGCACGGGGATGAAGTGTATTTTCGTGATACTGCCCATGGCTTCCTCGCCTGGTGTGTGGCCACGCTGGTCACCGCAGTATTGGTAGTCGGCTCGGTCAGCAGTGTGATCAGTGGCGGTGTGCAGGCCGGTGCCAGTGTCGCCGGTGGCGCAGCGGCTGCCGCGACTCAGGCTGCCGGTAGCGCAGCGGCCAACACCGACAGCAATCAGTACGGTTACTACATCGACAATCTGTTCCGCGATGACCGTCCAGCATCGGTCAGTGATGATGCCGCCCATGGCGCCGTAGCGCGGATCTTCGCCCAGAGCCTGGCCAACGGCCAACTCAGTCCGGAAGACCGTACCTACCTCGCGCAACTGGTCGCACAACGAACCAATCTGAGTCAGGCCGACGCCGAGAAGCGTGTCGATGAAGTGTATGCCCGCACTCAGAAAGCCATCGCCGACGCCAAAGTCAAAGCCCAACAGGCTGCCGACACCGCTGCGAAAGTTGCTGCCTGGACCTCGCTGTGGATGTTCATCGCGTTGCTGGCCGGTGCGTTCTTCGCCAGTCTCGCCGCCACCTTCGGCGGTCGTCGCCGGGATGCGGTCGAGTACGTTGAAGTCGAGACCTACGCCACCACGACCACTCTGCCTCCAGTCCGTTAACAAGGAGAATCACCATGCGCTCTCTATTACTGTTTTTCCTCGGTGTGCCAATCCCGATCATCATCCTGATCGCCCTGTTCGTACACTGATTCCAATGCTCCATTGAGGCCCATGCCTCGGCCGCTTTCACTTCACGGTGAAAGCGGCTTTTTGCTTTCTGGCGTGCACCATTCGTCTTCTTCAACCGAATCGTTGAACAATCCGACCGCTTTCACTGGCCTGGATCAATATTCGCGTTTGTAACTTCCCCTAACGTAAATGTTCCAGGCCTTCGCTGAGGTTTGAACTACAGTGCTTCACGCGCACTTTGCTGCGCTGACGAAGTACCCGCGAGCCCGCCTGTAATCGAACAATTAAACGGGCCGCACGGTGTAGAGCAGCAAGGAGCTGACGCAATACCTTCCCCCTGAACCTTTTCACGGATGAACTTCGTAATGCACTGCCTAGAACGCACTTTCGATATCCAGCCCCTGACCCAGGCGGATATGACCGTCCACATCAATGGTCAACCGGTGACGGCGGCCATTGGCGAAACCGTCCTGAGCGTTATCCAGTCCCTTGGCGTGCGCCAGGTCGCACGCAATGACCATGGCCAGATCAGCGGCGCCTACTGCGGCATGGGTGTGTGCCAGTGCTGCCTGGTGAAGATCAACGGCCGCCACAAGCGCCGTGCCTGTCAGACCGTGGTGCGCGACGGCATGCAGATCGAAACCCAGGTCAACCGCATCAACGAGCAGGAGGTCGTATGAGCCTCCAACCGGTGATCGTCGGCGGTGGTCCGGCGGGAATGGCGGCGGCCATCGAGCTGGCGCGTCATGGGGTGCGCTGCACCTTGCTCGAAGAGGCCTCGCGTCTTGGTGGCGTGGTCTATCGCGGGCCGCTGCGCGACGGCGTGCAACTGGATTATCTGGGGCCGCGCTATTCCGAAGCCCTGAGCAAACTGCACGGTGATTTCCAGGAACAGTCCGGGTTGATCGACGTGCGCCTCAATCATCGCGTGGTCGGCGCCGAAGGCACCCGCGCGCTGGTGGTGCTCGACGGCGACGAGCAGCTGCACGAGATCGAATATCCGCAATTGCTTCTGGCCGCCGGCTGCCACGAACGCAGCGTGCCGTTTCCCGGCTGGACCCTGCCGGGGGTGATCATGCTCGGCGGCCTGCAACTGCAAATCAAAAGTGGCGTGGTCAAGCCGCAGGGGCCGGTGGTCATCGCCGGTACCGGGCCGTTGCTGCCATTGGTGGCAACGCAGCTGCACGCGTCCGGCGTCAAGGTCGCGGGCGTGTACGAAGCCTGCGCCTTCGGCAAGATCGCCCGCGAAAGCCTGGCGTTGCTGAACAAGCCGCAGCTGTTCCTCGACGGTTTGAGCATGCTTGCTTACCTTAAACTGCACGGCATCCCGATGAACTACGGCTGGGGCGTGGTCGAAGCCCACGGCGACGGCGAGCTGAAAAGCGTCACCGTGGCACCTTACTCGGCCAGCTGGGAGCCGGACCTGACGCGCATCGAGCGCTTCGAAGCGCAGACCCTGGCGGTCGGTTACGGCTTCATTCCGCGCACCCAACTCAGTCAGCAGATGGGCCTCGATCACGGTTTCAGCGACGACGGTTACCTGCGCGCCAATTCGAACAACTGGCAGCAAAGCAACGAGCCGCACGTGCATCTGGCCGGTGACATGGGCGGGATTCGCGGCGGTGAAGCGGCGATGCTTGCCGGCAAGATCGCCGCGACCTCGATCCTCCTGCAACGCGGGGTGATCGAAGAAGAGCTGGCGCGGGTTCGCCGCGATCGTTATCTGGGCAAGCTCAAATCCATCGTGCGCTTCCGCGCGGCTGTTGATCGCTACACCGAACGCGGTGTCGGCCAGACCGCTTTGCCGGCCGCCGACACCGTGATCTGCCGCTGTGAACACGCCACCCGCGCGGACATCGATCTGGCACTGGAGCAGGGTGTGCAAGACATCGCCAGCCTGAAAATGCGCACCCGCGTCAGCATGGGCGATTGTCAGGGGCGGATGTGTGTCGGCTACTGCAGCGACCGTCTGCGTCAGGCCACCGGGCGCAAGGACGTCGGCTGGCTGCGTCCGCGCTTCCCGATTGATCCGATCCCTTTTTCCGCGTTCCAGTCCGTCGGCACGGAGGCCGCATCCCATGAGTAAGTTCTATGACGTGATCATTGCCGGCGGCGGCGTGATCGGGGCGTCCTGCGCCTATCAATTGTCCAAGCGCCAGGGCCTCAAGGTGGCGGTGATCGACGCCAAGCGCCCGGGCAACGCGACCCGCGCTTCGGCCGGAGGCTTGTGGGCCATCGGCGAGTCGGTGGGGCTGGGCTGCGGGGTGATTTTCTTCCGCATGATGTCGGCCAACCGCAAGCGCGAAACCCAGGGCGCGGCGGTCGCGGTGGACGCCAGCACGCCGCACATCCTGCCGGAGTCCTTCTTCGATTTCGCCTTGCAGTCCAATGCGCTGTACCCGGCGCTGCATCGCGAGCTGAAGGACAGGCACGGGATGGATTTCAAGTTCGAAAAGACCGGGCTGAAGTTCGTCATCTATGACGACGAAGACCGCCTCTACGCCGAGCACATCGTCAGTTGCATTCCGCATCTGGCCGATCAGGTACGCTGGCTCGATCAGGCGGCGCTGCGTGAAGCGGAACCGAGCGTCAGCCATGAGGCCCGTGGCGCGCTGGAGTTTCTTTGCGATCACCAGGTCAGCCCGTTCCGTCTCGCCGACGCCTACATGGAAGGCGCGCGGCAGAATGGCGTCGACATCTTCGTCAACACCAACGTCACCGGTGTGTTGCACCACGGCAGCCGCGTGACTGGCGTGCAGACGGCCGAGGAGGGCGTGTTCCACTGCAAGACCCTGATCAACGCCGCTGGTGCCTGGGCGGCGGACTTGAGTGAGTGGGCGACGGGGATTCGTATCCCGGTGAAACCGGTCAAGGGCCAGATTCTGCTGACCGAGCGCATGCCGAAGATCCTCAACGGCTGCCTGACCACCAGCGACTGCTATGTGGCGCAGAAGGACAACGGCGAGATCCTGATCGGCAGCACCACCGAAGACAAAGGCTTCGACGTCACCACCACCTACCCGGAAATCGCCGGACTGGTGCAGGGCGCGGTGCGGTGCCTGCCGGAACTCAAGGACGTCAATCTAAAGCGCACCTGGGCCGGACTGCGTCCGGGCTCGCCGGATGAGCTGCCGATCCTCGGGCCGATGCGTGGGGTGGAGGGTTACCTGAATGCCTGCGGACACTTCCGCACCGGTATTCTGACCTCAGCGATCACCGGCGTGCTGCTGGACAAACTGGTCAATCAGGAAGCGCTGCCGCTGGATATCACACCGTTCCTGGCGGATCGGTTTGAGACTGTACCGGTCAAGCAAGAGCTGGAGTTAGAGCTGGCCTGACCCAATCCCCTGTAGGAGCTGCCGCAGGCTGCGATCTTTTGATTTTGACCTTAAAAATCAAAATCAAAAGATCGCAGCCTTCGGCAGCTCCTACAGAGGTCGAG
Organism: Pseudomonas sp. PS01299; assembly: GCF_029960145.1. Taxonomy (NCBI): domain Bacteria; kingdom Pseudomonadati; phylum Pseudomonadota; class Gammaproteobacteria; order Pseudomonadales; family Pseudomonadaceae; genus Pseudomonas; species Pseudomonas sp. PS01299. The sequence goes on from NZ_JASCPO010000269.1 coordinate 6,906, forward strand.
TTTGCCGATCAATTGTAGGAGTGAGCCTGCTCGCGATGGCGGTGTGTCAGTAACAGAGATGGGTACTGATAGATCGCCATCGCGAGC
>NZ_JASCPO010000026.1:0-44747 GCF_029960145.1 Pseudomonas sp. PS01299
TTGACGGCGGCTGAAAGGACGCCTTCGCGAGCAAGCCCGCTCCCACAGGGGAACGCATTCCAAAATGTGGGAGCGGGCTTGCTCGCGAAGGCGCCGGTCCTGCCAACACAAATCTCAGCGCTGCATGCCCCAACGCTTCACCGTCACTCGCTCCAGCGTATCGAACACCAGATTCTCCACCAACAACCCGATCAGGATCACCACCGCCAACCCGGCAAACACCTTGTCGGTGTACAGCTCGTTGCGATTCTGGAAGATGTACCAGCCCAACCCGCCCTTACCGCTGGTGGCGCCGAACACCAGTTCGGCGGCGATCAGCGTGCGCCAGGCAAACGCCCAGCCGATTTTCAGCCCGGCGAGGATCGACGGCAGCGCTGCCGGGATCAGGATGAACAGCACAAAACGCATGCCCTTCAGCCCGTAATTGCGCCCGGCCATGCGCAAGGTTTCCGAAACGCCGAGAAAGCCGGCGTAGGTGTTCAACGCCAGCGCCCACAGCACCGAATGCACCAGCACGAAAATCAGGCTGTTCTGCCCCAGCCCGAACCAGAGCAACGCCAGTGGCAGCAAGGCAATCGCTGGCAGCGGATTGAACATTGAGGTCAGGGTGCTCAGCAGGTCGCGACCAAACTGCGTCGACACCGCCAGCGTGGTCAGGGCGAACGCCAGCACGATGCCGATCAGGTAACCCTTGATCAGCACCACCAGCGATATCCACACCTTGCCCAGCAACTCACCGCTGAGCAGGCCGTCGTACAGCGCATGACTGGTCTGCAGAAAGCTCGGCAGCAGCAGGTCGTTGTTCTGCACCCGGGCGATCACTTCCCAGAGGATCGCCAGCAGAATCAGGATCACACTCTTACGCAACCAGCCCTGTTGCCACAGGCGTTGGCCCAGCGGCAGTTCGCGCTCGAGCGGCACGCTGGTCAGTGGTTCAAGGACGGTTTCAAACTCTTGTCGTAGAGACGATGGCTGGCTCATCGGGCAATCCTCCAGAACGCTCAATAAGCGATACGAATGTCGTTGAAGTCATGGTCACGCTCGGTTTCCGGCGACTGGCCCTCATCGAACAGCAAACGGTGAATGCGCCGCGCCGATTCCTGAAACGCCACGCCGCCGAGGCTTTGCAGATCGTATTGATGGCTGTGCACTTCAGCGCGCACCCGCCCCGGATGTGGCGACAGCAGCAGGATGCGATTGCCGACCACCAGCGCCTCTTCGATCGAGTGGGTGACGAACAGCAAGGTGAAGCGCACTTCTTCCCAGAGCAGCAGCAATTCTTCCTGCATCTTGCGCCGGGTCAGCGCATCCAGTGCGGCGAATGGCTCGTCCATCAGAAGGATTTTCGGCTGCATCGCCAACGCCCGGGCAATCGCCACCCGCGCCTTCATGCCGCCGGACAAAGTGTGGGGATAGGCGTCGGCGAATGCTGCCAGACCGACTTTTTCCAGGTAGTGCAGTGCACGTTCTTCGGCGTCTTTTTTGTTCAAGGTTCGCGAGGCCAGCAGCGGAAACATCACGTTCTGTTTGACGGTTTTCCACGGCGGCAGTTGATCGAATTCCTGGAACACCACGATCCGGTCCGGACCGGGTCCATCGACCCGCTGACCTTGCAGGCGAATCTCGCCTTCGCTCGGCGCAATGAAACCGGCGGCCGCCTTGAGCAAAGTCGACTTGCCGCAGCCGGACGGGCCAAGCAGCACGAAGCGATCCGCCGGATCGATTTCGAAACTGACCTGATGCGTGGCGCGCACCACCCGCTGCGGGGTGCGGTATTCGAGGCTGACGTTATCCACCGCCAGCAGCGCTTGCGTACTGGCGACCGGGTTGCTGGCCGCGTGGCCTTGCAAAGGGGCATTCATCTCGATCAGCTCCCTTGCAGCGGTTTGGCGTCCTGGAAGAAGTAGTCCTTCCACGATTCCGGTTTGTTCTTGATCGCACCGACGCGGTAGAGGAATTCGGCCAGTGGATAGGTATTTTTCGGCGTGACGCTGAATTCGAATTGCGGGTTGTCGATGATTTTCAGCAGCTCGGCGCGGTCGATCCTGGCCTTGGTCACGCGGATGTAGGTGTCCGCCGCCGCGCCCTTATCGTTCTGCGCAAATTGCGCGGCTTCGGTCAGCGCTTCGACGAAGGCCTTGTAGGTTTTCGGGTTGTCGTGGCGGAATTTCTCGGTGGCGAACAGCACGGTTGGCGAGTTCGGGCCGAGGATGTCGTAGGAGTTGAGCACCACGTGCACGTTCGGGTTCTGCAGCGCCTGATCCTGGAACGGTGGGTTGGAAAAATGCCCGGTCAGCTCGGTGCCGCCGGCAATCAGCGCAGCGGTCGCATCCGGGTGCGGCACGGCGATGGTGTACTTGTCGAGGCGATTGAATTCCTTGTCACCCCACTGTTTGGCCGCCGCGTATTGGAGGAAGCGCGACTGCACCGACACGCCCACCGCCGGCACCGCAATGCGGTCCTTCTCGGTGAAATCGGCAATGGTTTTGACCTTGGGATTGTTGCTCACCAGGTAGTACGGGAAGTTGCCGAGCGAGGCGACTGCCTTGACGTTCTGCTTGCCGTGGGTGCGATCCCAGATGGTCAACAGCGGGCCGACGCCGGCACCGGCGATGTCGATGGAGCCTGACAACAGCGCATCGTTGACCGCGGCGCCGCCCGAGAGCTGCGTCCAGTCGACCTTGATGTCGAGGCCTTCCTGCTTGCCGTACTTCTCGATCAAGCCCTGATCGCGCACCACGTTGAGCAATAAATAGACAATCCCGAACTGTTCGGCGATGCGGATTTCACCTTCGGCGTGGGCCACGGTCGGCGCCACCAGGCTGCCAGCGATCAGGCTAAAACCGAGGCCAATGGCCGCCGCCAGCGGTGCAAATGGAAGACGTTTGGACATGATCGAATCTCCGGCAAATCAGAAAGGCGCGTCGCCCTGAATGGTCGTGCGATACAGCTTGCGGCGCAGGTGCGCTGGGCAGCCGGCGGCAAGGTGAATCAGCGAACGGTTGTCCCAGAACACCATGTCGTGGGGCTGCCACTGATGGCGGTAGATGTTCTGCGGCAACACGCTGTGGGCGTAGAGCTCGGCGAGCAGTTGTTTGCTCTCGTCCTCCGGCAGACCGACGATGCGGGTGGTGAAGCCCTCGCTGACGAACAACGCCTTGCGGCCGTTTTCCGGGTGAGTGCGAACGATCGGGTGTACCACTTCGGCGACCTGCGCCAGTTGTTCCGGGGTCAGGGTCGGGCGCCAGTTGCCCTCGAATTTGGTCTCGCTGTAACGCGCGGTGTAGGAGTGTGCGGCGGAGCGCCCTTCTACGGCTTTACGCAGCGCTTCGGGCAGGCTGTCCCAGGCTTTGTGCATGTCGGCAAACAAGGTGTCGCCGCCCTCGGACGGTAATTCCTGGGCATGCAGCATCGAGCCAAGGCTCGGCAGCTCTTTATAGGAAAGGTCGGAGTGCCAGAACTTGCCGGCATCGCCGAGGCCGATGTTCTGGCCGTTCTCGACGATGTTGGAAACGATGAGGATTTCCGGGTGATTGGCCAGCAGGAACTGCTTGAGCACGTGAATCTGCAACACGCCGAAGCGGCGGCTGAAATCGATCTGCTGTTGCGGGGTGATGCGCTGGTCGCGGAACACCACGACGTGGTGATCCAGGTGCGCACGATGAATGCGCGCGAAGTCCTGATCGTTGACCGGCCGGGTCAGGTCCAGGCCGATGATCTCGGTACCGACGGCACCGCTGAACGGACGAATTTCAAAGCTTTGCGGCGCGGCAGTCGCGGCGCTTGGGGTGGCAGTAGCTGCGGACATCTTTCAATCTCCCACGCACGGCGCGCTCACAGGCGCGCACGTCGATCAGACACTCACGCTGGATTGCGTGTCGGTTCAGGTCGTGCGGCGCGCCGATTGGTCGGCAGGTACGCAGGTGGATGACTTTAAAGCTATAAGAACTGGAAATTAAATACCGTTAATGAATAACGATATGGCGGATGGTGAGGAATGGACTGGATGGTGAGTGACGATTTGTGTCACTTACTGACAGGGGTGTGGTGATTTTGCTGGCCCCTTCGCGAGCAAGCCCGCTCCCACATTTGATCTTCAGTGGACACAAGTTCTGTGTTCGACCGGGATCCACTGTGGGAGCGGGCTTGCTCGCGAAGGGGCCATGTGCCGCGCTGAAGACCTACCGCTCGTGCAACGCCTCGGCCCGCGCCCGGATGATCGGCTTGAGCAGATAGCTCAACACCGATTTCTTGCCGGTGATGATATCCACCGACGCCACCATCCCCGGGATGATCAGCAACGGCTTTTCATCAGTGCCCAGGTGGCTGCGCTCGGTGCGCACCTTGATGATGTAGTAGGTGGTTTTCTTGTCTTCGTCGGTGATGGTGTCGGCACCGATCTGCTCCAGTTTGGCTTTCAGCCCGCCATAAATGGTGTAGTCGTACGCGGTGAATTTGACGATCGCTTCCTGCCCCGGATGCAGGAACGCAATGTCCTGCGGACGGATCTTGGCTTCGACCAGCAAGGTGTCATCCAGCGGCACGATTTCCACCATGTCGCTGCCCGGCTGAATAACACCGCCGATGGTGTTGACCAGCAACTTGTTGACGATGCCGCGCACCGGCGAGGTGACCAGCGTCCGGCTGACCCGGTCTTCAAGCGCTTTGCCGGTGGCCTGGGCCTTGTTCAGGTCGGTGCGGGCTTCGTTGAGCTGAGTCAGCGCATCGCTGCGAAATTTGCCGCGAGTCTCGTCGATCTTGCGCTGGACTTCCTTGATGGCCGATTCGGCGCGCGGGATCGCCAGCGTGGTTGCGTCGAGCTGACCACGGGTTTCGACTTCGGCACGCTTGAGCCGCAGCACTTCCACCGGCGATACGGCGCCCTGCGCCACCAGCGGCTCGGACATGTTGATTTCCTGGCGCTGCAATCCCAGTTGCTGGCGATACTGCGCCTGCTTGGAGCTGAACTCGCGCAGCTCTTGCTGACGCTGGATCAACTGCTCCTGCAAACCGCCGATCTCGTCGTGCAGTTGCTGACGACGACTGATGTACAACGATTCTTCGCTTTTCGCCTGGCCCGGCACGGCTTTGAGCACGTCTTCCGGGAAATTCAGTGGACGGTCATCGACCTCGGCGCTCAGACGCTCGACGCGCAACAGCATCGACAGTCGATCAGCTTCGGTTTCGCCGACGTTGGAAGCAAACCGCGTGTCGTCCAGGCGAATCAGCGGTGCGCCGGCCTCGACGATCTGACCTTCCTTGACGAACATTTCCGAGACGATCCCGCCCTCAAGGTTCTGGATTTTCTGGATCTTCGACGACGGAATCGCCTTGCCGTCGCCCTTGGTCACTTCGTCGATGACCGCGAAGTTGGCCCACAACAGCAGGAACAGGAAGAAGCCGATGATTGCCCAGATGGTCAGGCGCACGACGCGCGGGGCGTCCTCGATCAGCGCCTTGTTGACCTCCGGCAGCGGCTGGCCCTGCAGCGAGGCAGAACCCTTGAAGTAGCGACGGATCGACTCTTTGACACCCGACTTAAGCAACACTGATCTGCCCCTTCTTCAACGCTTCCATCACGGCGGCTTTCGGGCCATCGGCGAGAATCTGTCCACGGTCGACCACCAGCAGGCGGTCGACCAGCGACAGCAGCGAGGCCCGGTGCGTCACCAGCACCACGGTCTTGTTTTCAACGACGGCGGCCAGACGCTGCTTGAGGCGTTCTTCGCCGGTGTTGTCCATGGCGCTGGTCGGTTCGTCGAGCAGCAGGATCGGCGGGTTGAGCAGCAGCGCCCGCGCCAGAGCAACGTTCTGCCGTTGGCCACCGGACAGGTTCTGCCCGCGCTCGCCGACTTGCAGCTCATAACCCTGCGGATGCAGGCGGGCGAATTCGTGCACGCCGGCCAGTTCGGCGGCTTGCAGTACCAGCTCGTCTTCTACATAGCGCGCGCCAGAGACCAGGTTGTCACGCAGGGTACCGGCCAGCAGCTGGATATCCTGCGGCACGTAGCCGATGTTGTAGCGCAGCTCGCTGACGTCGATCTGGCGGATGTCGACGCCGTCCACCAGCAACGCGCCGTCGTCCGGTTGGTACAGGCCCACCAGCAGTTTCGCCAACGAACTCTTGCCCGAGCCGCTGCGGCCGATGATGCCGATCTTCTCGCCGGGACGAATCACCAGGTTGATGTTCTTCAGCGCCGGGTTCTGTTGCTCCGGGTAGGTGAAGTTCAACTGACGGCACTCGATCGCGCCCTGCAACACCTTGCGGCTCAGCGGACGCTCTTCGAAATTGCGCTCCTGCGGCAGCTCCATCATCTGGTCGACGGAAGTCATGGTTACCCGTGCCTGCTGGTAGCGGGTCAACAGACCGGACAGCGACGCCAGCGGGCTGAGCGCGCGGCCGCTGAGCATGTAGCAGGCAATCAGACCGCCCATGCTCAGGTTGCCGGCGATGATCTGGTACACGCCGAAGACGATCATGATCACCCCGGCCAGTTGCTGGATCAGCAGGGTGATGTTCATCGCCAGACCGGAGAGCATTTTCACTCGCAGCTCGAGGCGGCTGAGGGTGCCGATGGTCTGTTCCCACTGGTATTGGCGTTCGCTTTCGGCGTTGTTGACCTTGACCGCATCGAGGCCGGCGAGGGTTTCGATCAGGCTCGACTGACGCTCGGCGCCGAGGGCCATGGTGCGTTCCATGGTCGCTACCAGCGGCTTTTGCAACGCATAGCCGATCAACAGCGCAATCGGGAACGCCAGCACCGGAATCCACACCAGATGCCCGCCGAGAATCGCGATGACGATGAAGATCAGGATGGTGAACGGCAGGTCGATCAGACTGGTCAGGGTCAGCGAGGCGAGGAAGTCGCGCAGGCTCTGAAACTCATGGATGTTCTGCGCGAAGCTGCCGACCCGCGCCGGGCGGTACTTCATGGCCATGCCGACGATACGCTCGAACAGCGTTGCGGAGATGATCAGGTCGGTTTTCTTGCCGGCCAGATCCAGGCACAGGCTGCGCAGGCTTTTGAGAATCAGGTCGAAGATGTAGGCACCGGTGATGCCCAGCGCCAGCACCCACAGGGTCGCTTCGGCCTGGTTCGGCACCACGCGGTCGTAGACGTTCATCACGAACAGCGGTGCGGCCATGGCGATGATGTTGATCAGGAAACTGGCGGCGATCGCATCGGCATACAGCCAGCGCGAGCGCTTGAGGGTGTCGCGGAACCACGAGCGCGCACGCGGGATCAGCGTGCCGTGGTTGACGTCGAATTTGTGCTGCGGCTGGGCGAAGAACACTTTGCCGGTGTAGTCGTCAGCCAGCAGTTCGCGGCTGACCACCGATTCGCCGCCGTCGCTTTCGCTGAGCAGCACCCGGGCTTCGTTGTCACCTTGCCAGCCGAGCAGGACGGCGCTGCGGCCATCCTTGAGCAGCAACAGCGCCGGCATGGCAATCGCCGGAATCTCTTCCAGCTTGCGTTGCAGCACCCGACCCTGCAGCCCGGCGCGAGCCGCTGCGCGGGGCAGCAACTCGACACTCAGGCGCTGCTTGGGCAACGGCAGGCCAGTGGTGAGCATCGCGGCACTGGCCGGCTTCTGGTGCAACATGCATAGAGCGAGCAAGCCATCCAGTAACGGATCGTCGTGCATCGCGCGCGGATCATGAATGAGTTGAACTCGACTGACTTCTGATTCCACGCTCGGCACTCTTGGCTAACAATTGAACAATGAAGGTTCTGCTCAATTCATACCCGGCAGTTGGACCTTCGGCTTCACATCGTTCTGCACGACGGATGCCAATGGTGCGACCACTCCCTGGCTCTTGAGCAACTCGCCCATGGTCGCCTTGATTCGATACTGAGTAAATAACTGAATGTTCTTGATCTCGGCCAGACGGCGCGAAGCGGTGAACAACTCGTTTTCGCTGTCGAGCAAATCGAGCAGGGTGCGCTCGCCGAGGCTGAACTGACGCTGGTAGGCGGTACGCACGGCGGTGCTGTGATCAACGTACTGCTGCGCGATCGGCACCTGCGCATTGGCGTTGTTCAGGGCGTTCCAGGCCAGGCCCAGTTCTTCGTTCAACTGACGCAGGGCGTTGTTGCGGATGTCCAGCGCCTGGTTCGACAGGTACGACTTGGATTCCAGATCGGCCTTGTTGCTGCCGCCCGAATACAGGTTGAAGCGCATGCGCAGCATCGCCTGCCACTCGTTGTTGTGGCCGTTCTGACCATCGAGATCGTTGTCGGCGGTGCGTCCCAGCTCGGCGTCGAAACGTGGGTAGAACGTCGACTTGGCGGTTTCGTACTGCTTCTCGGCAGCGGCGATATCGGACTCGGCCGAGCGCAGGATCGGGCTGTTTTCCAGCATCTGCGTACGGGCTTCATTGAGGTTGGCCGGCATCATCGCCATGAACGGCGCCGGGCGCTCCAACTGGTCAGGCATCTGGCCGACGGCACTGAGGAAGTTGGTCTCGGAGTCGGCGAGGTTGGTCTGTTCGGTGATCAGGTTGTTGCGGGCCTGAGCCATCCGCGCTTCAGCCTGATCAAGGTCAGCGCCGCTACCAACGCCGCGCTGGGTGCGTAGCTGGATCTGATCATAGATGCGCTGGTGGCTTTTGAGGTTTTCTTCGGCCAGACGCACGAATTCGCGGCGGGTCAGCACGTCCAGGTACACCTGGGCGACGGTCAGCGCGGTGCGCTCGGAAGTGCCGAGCAGCGAGTAGGCGCGGGAGTTGACGGTGGCTTGTTGACGCCCGACTTCGCTGGACGTGGCAAAACCGTCAAAAACCATTTGCGAGAGACGTAAACTTGACTCGCTGCGGTTCAAAGTTTCCCAGTGGTTGCCGCCACCGTTGGCGCGCGTGGTCACGCTGTCAGTGCCCTCACGGCCATAACCGCCCAGCAGATCTACCTTGGGCAGGTATCCACCTTTGGCTGCCTTTAACTGATAATCCGCGGCCAAACGACTGTTGACCCCCGCCTGGATTTCCGGATGGACATCCAGTGCCTGTTGCATGGCTTCTGGTAAGGATTGTGCTTGGACGAAAGAGGCGGCGAGGGCGAACGGTAGAGCCTTGAACAAGTGCAAACGCATGGTAAAGATTTCCCAGGACTTCTTGTCTTGAATCACAGCAAAACGTGCTGCTGCGTCGGATGATTGGCAACCGGAATGACCGTATGTCGGAAAGTTCAAAATAGGAACTGGATCACACGCTGAGGGACAGGTCGCCGCGGAAATATCAATGTGACATTAGTGGGGCGATTGTTTAGGATGGCACCCAGAAGGTCAATAGTTTGGCATAAAGTTAATAGCGAAAGAATCTAGCCAAATTATTGACGAAGAACAGCGTCAATCTTGATTCGCAAATTTTTAAAGTACGTCCAGACTGAATCGGCGCCGAAGCCATCAGGCTATGGAAGTCAACTGAACGTGACACCCGGAGAGTCTTCAATGAGCAGTGTTGTTGCCATCGTCAAAAGCATTGTCGGTCAGGTATTCGTGGTCTCCCCCGAGGGTGTACGCCGCGTGCTCGTTGAAGGCGATCGCCTGTTCGTCGGCGACCAGATCGATACCGGCCTCTCCGGCGCCGTGTCGCTGGAACTGGCGGATGGCCGCACCCTGGACCTGGGCCGTGAAACCCAGTGGAGCGCCAACGCGCCCGACTCCAGCACTGACCTGGCCGAGGCCACCGCGCAGGCCGCACCGTCCGTAGCCGAGCTGCAGCAGGCCATCGCCGCCGGTGCCGACCCGACCACCGCCCTTGAAGCCACCGCTGCCGGCGCTACCGCCGCAGGAACTGGCGGCGCGGCAGGCGGCGGCCACAGCTTCGTGATGCTCGATGCCACGGCTGGCCGCGTCGATCCGACCATCGGCTTCCCGACCGCGGGCATCAACGCCGGCGCACAAGCGGCACAGAACATCACCGGTGGCCAGACCACCGACACCACCACCAACGCCCTGCGTGAGTCGACCCTGAGCCTCAGCGCCACGCCGACCATCACCGAAGCCGGCGGCGTGCTGGTGTACACCGCGACCCTGACCCAGGCGCCGTTGACCGACCTGACCATCACCCTGTCCAACGGCTCGGTGATCGTGATTCCGGCCGGCTCCACCACCGGCACCGTCAACGTGCCGCTGGCACCGAACGACACCGTTTATAACGACCCGACCCAGATCAACGTGACCGTCACCGGCACCACCGGCGGCAACGGCATTACCGTGACCCCGCCGACCACCCCGGCGACGACTCAGGTCACCGACACCATCGACACCACCACCGTCACCCTGACTGCTGGCAACAGCGTCACCGAAGGCGGTCAGATCACCTACACCGCGACCCTGACCAACCCGGCACAGACGCCGGTCACCGTAACCCTGTCCAACGGTTCGACCATCACCATCGAAGCCGGCCAGACCACCGGCACCGTCAACGTGCCAACCGCGCCGAATGACGTCTATAACAACGGCAGCACCGTCAGCACCACGATTACCAGTGCCACTGGTGGCAACTTCGAGAATCTGGTACCAAACACGACGCCAGTCGTAACGAACATCGTCGATTCGCGCGACACCACCGGCCTGACCCTCACCGCCACCGGTACCGTGGTCGAAGGTGGCCAGATCACCTACACCGCGACCCTGACCAATCCGGCACAGACCCCGGTCACCGTCACCCTGTCCAACGGTTCGACCATCACCATCGAAGCCGGCCAGACCACTGGCACCGTCAACGTGCCGACCGCGCCGAACGACGTCTACAACAACGGCGGCACCGTCAGCACCACGATTACCGGCGCAACCGGCGGCAACTTCGAGAATCTGGTGCCAAACACCACCCCGGCGACCACCACCGTCACCGACTCCATCGACACCACCAACCTGTCGCTGAGTGCCACCGGCACCGTCGCTGAAGGCGGCTCGATCGTTTATACCGCCACCCTGACCAACCCGGCCGGCACCCCGGTGACCGTGACGTTGAGCAACGGCTCCGTCATTACCATCGAAGCTGGCAAAACCACCGGTACCGTGACCGTTCCGGCGCCTGCGGATGACGTCTACAAAGATGCCGGCAAAGTCGAAGTCAGCATCACCGGCACTACCGGTGGCAATTTCGAGAACCTGGTGCCGAGCACCGTTCCGGCGGTCACCGAAGTCACCGATACCATCGATACCTCGACCGTCAAACTGACTGCCGATACCTCAGTCGCTGAGGGCGGCATCGTCACTTACACCGCCACCGTCGGTGCACCTGTGACCGGTTCGCCAGTGACCGTGACCCTGACCAACGGTCAGACCATCACCATCGAAGTGGGCAAAACCACCGGCACCGTGACCACCACCGCGCCGAACGACGCGCTGACCGGCAACCCACCGCTGACCAACGCCATCACCAATGTCAGTGGCGGTAACTACGAGAACCTCGTCGCCGACAAAACCCCGGTTTCGACCACCGTTACCGACACCGTCGACACCACCAACCTGACCCTGAGCGCGACTGGTACCGTGGCTGAGGGCGGTTCGATCGTTTACACCGCGACGTTGACCAATGCTGCCGGCTCGCCGGTCACCGTGACCCTGAGCAACGGCGCCGTGATCACCATCGAAGCCGGTAAAACCACCGGCACCGTGACGGTTCCGGCGCCTGCGGATGACGTCTACAAAGATGCCGGCAAAGTCGAAGTCACCATCAACGGTGCAACCGGCGGCAACTTCGAAAATCTGGTGCCAAGCACTGTCCCTGCGGTCACCGAAGTGACCGATACCATCGACACTTCGACGGTCAAACTGTCCGCTGACACCTCGGTCGCCGAGGGTGGCACCGTTACTTACACTGCGACCGTTGGTGCGCCTGTGACTGGCTCGCCGGTTGTCGTGACTCTGGCCAACGGTCAGTCCATCACCATCGAAGTGGGTAAAACCACTGGCACCGTGACCACCACCGCACCGAACGACGTGCTCAACGGCCAGGCGCCGCTGAGCAACTCGATCACTGGCGTGAGCGGTGGCAACTACGAAAATCTGGTCGCCGACAAGACGCCGGTCAGCACCACCGTGACCGACACCGTCGACACCACCAACCTGACGTTGAGCGCCACTGGCTCCGTCGCTGAAGGCGGTTCGATTGTCTACACCGCGACCCTGACCAACCCGGCCGGCACCCCGGTGACCGTGACCCTGAGCAATGGCTCCGTCATCACCATCGAGGCCGGTAAGACCACCGGTACCGTGACCGTTCCGGCGCCTGCCGATGACGTTTACAAAGATGCCGGCAAGGTTGAAGTCAGCATTACCGGAACCAGCGGTGGCAATTTCGAGAACCTTGTTCCGAGCACCGTTCCAGCTGTCACCGAAGTCACTGACACCATCGATACTTCGACCGTCAAACTGACCGCTGATACCTCGGTGGTCGAGGGCGGCACCGTCACCTACACCGCGACTGTCGGGGCCCCGGTAACCGGTTCGCCAGTGACCGTCACGTTGGCAAACGGCCAGACCATCACCATCGAAGTGGGTAAAACCACCGGCACCGTCACCACTACTGCGCCGAACGATGCGTTGAACGGTCATGAGCCACTGACCAACGCGATCACTGACGTGAGCGGCGGCAACTACGAGAATCTCGTAGCGGATAAAACCCCGGTTTCGACCAACGTCACCGACACCGTCGACACCACCAACCTGTCGCTGACTGCGACCGGCACCGTGGCGGAAGGCGGTTCGATTGTCTACACCGCAACCCTGAGCAATCCGGCCGGTACTCCGGTCACCGTGACCTTGAGCAATGGCTCGGTCATCACCATCGAGGCCGGCAAAACCATTGGCACCGTAACGGTTCCAGCACCTGCCGATGACGTCTACAAAGACGCCGGCAAAGTGGAAGTCAGCATTACCGGAACAACCGGCGGCAACTTCGAGAACCTGGTGCCGAGCACTGTCCCTGCGGTCACTGAAGTGACTGACACCATCGACACCTCGACCGTCAAACTGACCGCCGATACTTCGGTGGCTGAAGGTGGCACCGTCACTTACACCGCCACTGTCGGTGCGCCGGTGACTGGCTCGCCGGTTGTTGTGACCCTGGCCAACGGTCAGACCATCACCATCGAAGTGGGCAAAACCACTGGCACCGTGACCACCACCGCACCGAACGATGCGTTGACCGGTCACGAGCCACTGACCAACGCGATCACTGAAGTGAGCGGTGGCAACTACGAAAACCTGGTCGCTGACAAAACCCCGGTTTCGACCAACGTCACCGACACCGTCGACACCACCAACTTGACCCTGAGCGCCACCGGCACCGTGGCGGAAGGCGGTTCGATCGTCTACACCGCGACCCTGACCAATCCGGCCGGTACTCCGGTGACCGTGACCTTGTCCAACGGCTCGGTGATCACCATCGAAGCGGGTAAAACCACCGGCACCGTGACCGTTCCAGCTCCAGCCGATGACGTCTACAAGGACGCCGGCAAAGTCGAAGTCACGATCAAGGATGCGTCCGGCGGCAACTTCGAGAACCTGGTGCCAAGCACCATTCCGGCAGTGACTGACGTCACCGACACCATCGACACCTCGACCGTTAAGCTCAGCGCCGATACTTCGGTGGCTGAAGGCGGCACTGTCACTTACACCGCCACCGTCGGCGCACCTGTCACCGGCTCGCCAGTGACCGTGACCCTGGCGAACGGCCAGACCATCACCATCGAAGTGGGTAAAACCACCGGCACCGTCACCACCACCGCGCCAAACGATGCGCTGAACGGTCACGAACCGCTGACCAACTCGATTACCGGCGTCACCGGTGGCAACTACGAAAATCTGGTCGCTGACAAAACCCCGGTTTCGACCACCGTTACCGACACCGTCGACACCACCGACCTGACGTTGAGCGCCACTGGCTCCGTTGCCGAAGGTGGTTCGATCGTTTACACCGCGACCCTGACCAATCCGGCCGGTACGCCGGTGACCGTGACCCTGTCGAACGGCTCGGTGATCACCATTGAAGCGGGTAAAACTACCGGCACCGTGACCGTTCCAGCGCCAGCCGATGACGTCTACAAGGACGCTGGCAAGGTTGAAGTTACGATCAAAGACGCCGCAGGCGGCAATTTCGAGAACCTGGTGCCGAGCACGGTTCCGGCTGTCACCGAAGTCACTGACACCATCGATACTTCGACCGTCAAACTGACCGCCGACACTTCGGTCGCTGAAGGCGGCACTGTCACCTACACCGCGACTGTCGGGGCCCCGGTAACCGGTTCGCCAGTGACCGTCACGTTGGCAAACGGCCAGACCATCACCATCGAAGTCGGCAAAACCACCGGCACCGTGACCACCACTGCGCCAAACGATGCGCTGAACGGTCACGAACCGCTGACCAACTCGATTACCGGCGTCACCGGCGGCAACTATGAAAATCTGGTCGCTGACAAAACCCCGGTCAGCACCACAGTCACTGACACCGTGGACACGACGAATCTGTCGCTCAGCGCCACCAACTCGGTCGCCGAGGGTGGTTCGATCACCTACACCGCGACCCTGACCAACGCTGCCGGCTCGCCAGTCACCGTGACCCTGTCCAACGGTTCGGTGATTACCATCGAAGCGGGCAAGACCACCGGCACCGTGACCGTTCCAGCGCCTGCCGATGACGTCTACAAAGATGCCGGCAAAGTCGAAGTCACCATCAACGGTGCAACCGGCGGCAACTTCGAGAACCTCGTTCCGAGCACCGTTCCGGCAGTGACTGAAGTCACTGACACCATCGACACCACGTCGGTGAAACTGACCGCAACCGAGTCCGCTGCTGAAGGTGGCACCGTCACCTACACCGCCACTGTCGGTGCTCCGGTAACCGGCTCGCCTGTGGTAGTGACCCTGGCCAACGGTCAGAACATCACCATCGAAGTCGGCAAGACCACCGGCACCGTGACCACCACCGCACCGAACGATGCGTTGAACGGTCATGCGCCGCTGACTAACGCCATCACCGACGTGAGCGGCGGCAATTACGAGAATCTGGTTGCCGACAAAACCCCGGTCAGCACCACCGTGACCGATACCGTCGACACCACCAACCTGTCGCTGGCCGCGACCGGCACCGTCGCTGAAGGCGGTTCGATCGTCTACACCGCAACCTTGACCAACCCGGCCGGTACGCCGGTAACCGTGACTTTGTCCAACGGCGCCGTGATCACCATCGACGCGGGCAAAACCACCGGCACCGTGACCGTTCCAGCACCTGCCGATGACGTCTACAAAGACGCCGGCAAGGTCGAAGTCACGATCAAGGATGCTGCGGGCGGCAACTTCGAGAACCTGGTGCCAAGCACCGTTCCAGCCGTTACCGAAGTCACCGACACCATCGATACCTCGACCGTGAAGCTGAGCGCCGATACTTCGGTGGCTGAAGGCGGCACTGTCACTTACACCGCTACTGTCGGCGCTCCAGTGACTGGCGCGCCTGTTGTTGTGACCCTGGCCAACGGTCAGACCATCACCATCGACATCGGCAAGACCACCGGCACCGTGACGACCACCGCACCGAACGATGCGTTGAACGGTCACGAGCCGCTGAACAACTCGATCACCAATGTCAGCGGCGGCAACTACGAAAACCTCGTCGCCGACAAGACGCCAGTCAGCACCACCGTGACCGACACCGTCGACACCACCAACCTGTCGCTGAGCGCGACGCCGGCGGTGAACGAAGGCGGGCAGATCACCTACACCGCCACCCTGAGCAACGCCGCCGGCACCCCGGTGACCGTAACCTTGAGCAATGGCGCGGTGATCACCATCGACGCCGGCAAAACTTCCGGCACCGTGACCGTCGATGCGCCGAAGGATGACGTCTACAAGGACGCCGGCACCGTTGAGGCGACCATCAAGGGCGCGACCGGTGGCGACTTCGAAAACCTGGTGACCAGCAACACCCCGGCGGTGACCACCGTCAACGACACCATCGACACCTCCACCGTGTCGCTGACCGCCACCGCCAACGTCGCCGAAGGCGAAACCGTGGTTTACACCGCAAGCGTGACTGCACCAGTAACAGGCTCGCCTGTTGTGGTCACCCTGTCCAACGGCCAGACCATCACCATCGCCGTCGGTGAGACCACCGGCAGCGTGAACTTCGTCGCGCCGAACAGCCCATTGGCGGGCGGCAGCTCGCTGAGTGTGGCCATCGACAAGGTTGCCGGCGGCAACTATGAAAACCTGGTGGCCGACAAGACACCGGCGAACACCTCAGTGTCGGACACTGTCGACACCACCAACCTGAACCTGACCGCCAGCGACTCGGTGGCGGAAGGTGGTTCGATTGTTTACACCGCGACCCTGACCAATCCGGCCGGGACGCCGGTGACCGTGACCCTGTCCAACGGCGCGGTGATCACCATCGAAGCCGGTAAAACGTCGGGCACCGTGACCGTTCCAGCTCCGGCTGACGACGTGTACAAAGACGCGGGTAAAGTCGAAGCAACCATTTCCACCGCTACCGGTGGCAACTTCGAGAACCTGGTGCCTAGCACCGTTCCGGCCGTCACCAACGTGACCGACACCATCGATACCACCACGGTCAAACTGACCGCGACCGAATCGGCTGCGGAAGGTGGCACCGTCACCTACACCGCGACTGTTGGTGCGCCAGTGACTGGCTCGCCGGTCGTGGTGACCTTGGCCAACGGTCAGAACATCACCATCGAAGTGGGTAAAACCACTGGCACCGTGACTACCACTGCGCCGAACGATGCGTTGACCGGCCACGCGCCGCTGACCAACGCCATCACCGACGTGAGCGGCGGTAACTACGAGAACCTCGTGGCGGATAAAACGCCGGTTTCGACCAATGTCACCGACACCGTCGACACCACCAATCTGTCGCTCAGTGCGACCGGCACCGTGGCCGAGGGTGGCTCGATCGTCTACACCGCAACCCTGACCAACGCCGCTGGTTCGCCAGTCACCGTGACCCTGTCCAACGGCGCGGTGATCACCATCGAGGCCGGTAAAACCTCTGGCACCGTGACCGTTCCGGCGCCAGCCGATGACGTGTACAAGGACGCCGGTAAAGTCGAAGCGACCATTTCCAGCGCTACCGGTGGCAACTTCGAGAACCTGGTGCCAAGCACCGTTCCGGCCGTCACCAACGTTACCGACACCATCGACACCACCACGGTCAAACTGACCGCGACCGAGTCCGCTGCTGAAGGTGGAACCGTCACCTACACCGCCACCGTCGGTGCTCCGGTAACCGGCTCGCCTGTAGTCGTGACCTTGGCCAATGGTCAGAACATCACCATCGAAGTCGGCAAGACCACAGGCACCGTGACCACCACCGCGCCGAACGATGCGTTGACCGGTCATGCGCCACTGACCAACGCCATCACCGACGTGAGCGGCGGTAACTACGAAAACCTCGTGGCGGATAAAACGCCGGTTTCGACCAATGTCACCGATACCATCGACACCACCAACCTGTCGCTCAGTGCCACTGGCACCGTCGCTGAAGGCGGCTCGATCGTTTACACAGCAACCCTGACCAACGCCGCGGGCTCGCCAGTTACCGTGACGCTGAGCAACGGCGCTGTCATCACCATCGAGGCCGGCAAAACCACCGGCACCGTGACTGTTCCAGCTCCGGCGGACGACGTTTACAAAGATGCCGGTAAAGTCGAAGCAACCATTTCCACCGCCACCGGTGGCAACTTCGAAAACCTGGTGCCAAGTACCGTGCCGGCTGTCACCGAAGTCACCGACACGATCGACACCTCGACCGTCAAACTGACTGCCGATACCTCGGTAGCCGAAGGCGGCACCGTCACCTATACCGCCACTGTTGGCGCACCAGTCACCGGTTCGCCGGTCGTGGTGACCCTGGCCAACGGTCAGAACATCACCATCGAAGTCGGCAAGACCACTGGCACCGTCACCAGCACCGCGCCTAACGACGCGCTGACCGGTCATGCGCCTCTGACCAACTCGATCACAGGTGTGACTGGCGGCAATTACGAAAACCTTGTGGCTGACAAAACCCCGGTCAGCACTAACGTCACCGACACCGTCGACACCACCAACCTGTCGCTGTCCGCAACCGGTACCGTGGCCGAAGGTGGCTCGATCGTTTACACCGCGACCCTGACCAACGCCGCTGGCTCGCCAGTTACCGTGACGTTGAGCAACGGCGCCGTGATCACCATCGAAGCAGGCAAAACCACTGGCACCGTTACCGTTCCGGCCCCAGCCGATGACGTGTACAAGGACGCTGGCAAAGTCGAAGCGACCATTTCGACTGCTACCGGTGGCAACTTCGAGAACCTGGTACCGAGCACTGCTCCTGCAGTCACCAACGTCACCGACACCATTGATACCACCACGGTCAAACTCACCGCGACCGAGTCTGCTGCCGAAGGTGGCACCGTCACCTACACCGCGACCGTTGGTGCGCCAGTGACTGGCTCGCCAGTCGTGGTAACTCTGGCCAACGGCCAGAACATCACCATCGAAGTCGGCAAAACCACCGGCACCGTAACCACCATCGCACCGAACGATGCGCTGACCGGTCATGCGCCTTTGACCAACGCGATCACCAATGTGAGCGGCGGTAACTACGAAAACCTGGTCGCCGACAAAACGCCGGTCAGCACAACCGTTACCGACACTGTCGACACCACCAACCTGTCGCTGAGCGCAACCAACTCGGTCGCCGAGGGTGGTTCGATCATCTACACCGCGACCTTGACCAACGCGGCTGGCTCGCCAGTCACCGTGACCCTGTCGAACGGCGCTGTGATCACCATCGAAGCCGGGAAAACCACTGGCACCGTGACCGTGCCGGCTCCGGCGGATGACGTCTATAAAGACGCGGGTAAAGTCGAAGCGACCATCTCCACCGCTACCGGTGGCAACTTCGAAAACCTGGTACCGAGCACCGTGCCGGCTGTGACTCAAGTCACCGACACCATCGATACCACCACGGTCAAGCTGACCGCGACCGATTCTGCTGCCGAAGGTGGCACCGTCACCTACACCGCCACTGTCGGTGCGCCTGTGACCGGTTCGCCTGTCGTTGTGACACTGGCTAATGGTCAGAACATCACCATCGAAGTCGGCAAAACCACCGGCACCGTAACTACCACCGCACCGAATGATGCGCTGACCGGCCACGCGCCGCTGACCAACGCGATCACCAACGTCAGCGGTGGCAACTACGAAAACCTCGTTGCCGACAAGACCCCGGTCAATACCACGGTCACCGATACCGTCGACACCACCAACCTGTCGCTGTCCGCGACCGGTACCGTGGCCGAAGGCGGCTCGATCGTTTACACCGCGACGCTGACCAACGCTGCCGGTTCGCCGGTTACCGTGACGTTGAGCAACGGCGCCGTGATCACCATCGACGCCGGCAAAACCACCGGCACCGTGACCGTCCCGGCACCGGCTGATGACGTTTACAAAGACGCCGGCACCGTGCAGGCCACGATCAAATCCGCCACCGGTGGCAACTTCGAAAATCTGGTGCCAAGCACCACGCCAGCCGTGACCAGCGTCACCGACACCATCGACACCACCACGGTCAAACTGACCGCGACCGAGTCTGCTGCGGAAGGTGGTACCGTCACCTACACCGCGACCGTTGGTGCACCGGTAACCGGTTCGCCAGTGACCGTGACTCTGGCCAACGGCCAGAACATCACCATCGAAGTCGGCAAAACCACCGGCACCGTGACCACCACTGCGCCGAACGACGTTTTGACCGGTCATGCGCCACTGACCAACGCCATCACCAACGTCAGCGGCGGCAACTACGAGAACCTCGTTGCCGACAAGACCCCGGTCAGCACCACGGTCACCGACACCATTGACACCACCAACCTGTCGCTGAGCGCGACCGGCACCGTGGCCGAGGGTGGCTCGATTGTTTACACCGCAACGCTGACCAACGCCGCGGGTTCGCCAGTGACCGTGACGCTGAGCAACGGTGCAGTCATCACCATCGACGCCGGTAAAACCACCGGTACCGTCACCGTCCCTGCCCCGGCCGACGACGTCTACAAAGACGCCGGCACTGTTCAGGCAACGATCAAAACCGCGACCGGTGGCAGCTTCGAGAACCTGGTACCAAGCACCACGCCAGCAGTGACCAGCGTCACCGACACCATCGACACCACGGGCGTGAAACTCACCGCCACGGGCACCGTGGCCGAAGGTGGCACCGTCACCTACACCGCTACCGTTGGTGCGCCAGTTACCGGCTCGCCTGTCGTCGTGACCCTGGCCAACGGTCAGACCATCACCATCGACATCGGCAAAACCACCGGCACCGTGACCAGCATCGCACCGAACGATGCGCTGACCGGTCACGCGCCGTTGACCAACTCGATCACTAACGTGACCGGCGGCAACTACGAAAATTTGGTAGCCGACAAAACCCCGGTCAGCACCACCGTGACCGACACTGTCGACACTACCAACCTGACCCTGAGCGCCACCAACACGGTCGCCGAGGGCGGTTCGATCATTTACACCGCCACCCTGACCAACGCCGCTGGTTCGCCAGTGACCGTGACCCTGAGCAACGGCGCAGTGATCACCATCGACGCCGGTAAAACCACTGGCACCGTGACCGTTCCTGCCCCGGCTGATGACGTCTACAAAGACGCCGGCACCGTGCAGGCAACCATCACCAATGCCAGCGGCGGCAACTTCGAAAACCTGGTACCAAGCACCGTACCGGCCGTGACCAGCGTCACCGATACCATCGACACCACTACCGTGAAGTTGTCTGCCACCGGTACAGCGGCTGAAGGCGGCAACGTCGTCTACACCGCCACCGTCGGTGCGCCAGTCACTGGTTCGCCAGTCGTGGTGACTCTGTCCAACGGCCAGACCATCACCATCGACATCGGAAAAACCACCGGCACCGTAACCACCACCGCACCGAACGATGCGCTGACCGGTCACGCGCCGTTGACCAACGCAATCACCAACGTGAGCGGCGGCAACTACGAGAATCTGGTTGCCGACAAGACTCCGGTCAGCACCACCGTGACCGACACCGTCGACACCACCAACCTGTCGCTGACCGCGACCGGCACCGTGGCCGAAGGTGGCTCGATCGTTTACACCGCAACCCTGACCAACGCCGCGGGTTCGCCAGTGACCGTAACGTTGAGCAACGGCGCCGTGATCACCATCGACGCCGGTAAAACCACCGGCACCGTGACCGTTCCGGCTCCAGCGGACGACGTCTACAAAGACGCCGGCACCGTGCAGGCAACCATCAAGTCGGCGACAGGTGGCAGCTTCGAAAACCTGGTGCCAAGCACCACGCCAGCCGTAACCAGCGTCACCGACACCATCGACACCACTGGCGTGAAACTCACCGCCACTGGCACCGTGGCCGAGGGTGGCACTGTCACCTACACCGCCACTGTCGACGCTCCGGTCACCGGTTCGCCAGTGACTGTAAGCCTGTCCAACGGCCAGACGATCACCATCGACATCGGCAAAACCACCGGCACCGTGACCACCACTTCGCCGAACGACGTGTTGACCGGCCACGCACCGTTGACCAATGCGATCACCAACGTCAGCGGCGGCAACTACGAAAACCTCGTAGCCGACAAAACCCCGGTCAGCACCACCGTGACCGACACCGTCGACACCACCAGCCTGTCGCTGAGCGCGACCCCGGCGGTGAACGAGGGCGGCCAGATCACCTACACCGCCACCCTGAGCAACGCTGCCGGTTCCCCGGTAACCGTGACCCTGAGCAACGGCTCGGTGATCACCATCGACGCCGGCAAAACCACTGGCACCGTGACCGTTCCGGCTCCGGCTGACGACGTCTACAAAGACGCCGGCAGCGTGCAGGCGACCATCACCAACGCCAGCGGTGGCAACTTCGAGAACCTGGTACCGAGCACGACACCGGCCGTGACCAACGTCGCCGATACCATCGACACCACCACCGTCAGCATCACCGGCAGCACCTCGGTGACCGAAGGCCAGACCGCCAGCTACACCGTCAGCCTGACCCACCCGGCGCAGACCGAAGTGACCCTGAAGATCGTCTACAGCGGCACCGCTGCCGACGGTTCGGACTTCACTGGCGTGTACACCGTGAAGATCCCGGCGGGCGCCAGCAGCGCGCAGTTCAACGTCGCGACCATCGATGACAAGATCACCGAAGGCACCGAGAACTTCGTGGTCAAGATCGACTCGGCCACCGGCGGCAACTTCGAGAACCTGGCCGTCAGCAGCACCAACGGCAGCGTCAGCACCTCGATCATCGACAACGATGCGCCACCGGTCATCGACCTGGATGCCAACAACTCCAGCGGCGCCACCGGTGCCGACTACAAGGTGACCTTCACCGAAAACACCCCGGGCGCCGGCGTGTCGATTGCCGACACTGACCTGACGATCACCGACCCGGACAGCACCATGCTGACCGGTGCGACCATCGTGCTGACCAACCGTCAGGACGGCGACGCGCTGAACCTCGGCAACAGCGTCAACGGCATCACCATCAATGCCAACAGCACCAACGGCACCGTGACCCTGACCCTGTCGGGTAACGCGACGCTCGCCGACTACATGCAGGCCATCAAAAACATCACCTTCACCAACAGCAGTGAAGACCCGAGCACCGTGCCGCGGATCATCACCGTGACCGTGACCGATGGCGGCAACTACTCCAACACCGCGACCACCACGGTCAACGTGGTGGCGGTCAACGATGCGCCAGTCGCCGCGCCAGTCAACGTCACCGGCACCGAAGACACGCCGCTGATCCTCGGCTGGTCGACCTTCGGGGTGACTGACGTCGACAGTCCGGCCAGCAGCCTGGGCATCAAAATCACCCAGCTGCCGGGCGAAGGCAAACTGCAGTATCTGGACGGCTCGACCTGGAAAGACGTCGCCAACAACCAGACCTTCAGCAAGGCTGACATCGACGCCGGCAAACTGCGCTTCATGCCGGATGCCAACGAGTCGGGGGTCAACGGTTACGGCGGCACCGGTATGGGCAACAACCAGGCCGACTACGCACAGATCAAGTTCCAGCCAACCGACGGCCAGTTGCTGGGCAACACCGGCACCGTGAAGATCGACATCACGCCGGTGGCGGATGCGCCGACCGTGAGCGTGGCCGACAACAGCGTGAAGTCCACCGGACTGGTCAAGGAAGTCTGGACCGGCCTGCCGGGCCTGGGCACCGACGGCAGCGGCGCGAACTCGACCACCCTGAAAAACGTGATCGACGGCGCCGGCACCCCGAACTCCAGCACCAACGTGACCAACGTGCAGTCGGACGGCAGTGTGACCGCCGGCACCGCGTCGAAGACCTCGGGCCTGATCTATCTGGAAGCCGGCAAGACCTACAGCTTCAGCGGTGTGGCTGACGACAGCCTGCTGATCACCATTGGCGGCAAGAGCGTGGCGTCGGGTACCTGGGGCGCGGGCGGGGCGATCAGCGGCTCGTTCACCCCGACCACCAGCGGCTACTACACCCTGGACATCTACCACCACAACCAGAGCGGCCCGGGCAGCTATGACGTGAACCTGTCGGTCAACGGCAGCACGCCAATCGACCTTAGCAGCGCCGGCGTGCCGATCTACACCGGGGTGCAGGATCTGGTGAATTCCGGTGTGACCGTCTCCGACCTGCACGGCACCAACGGCGAAGGCTATTACGACGGCTACAAGCTCAACACTGGCGCCGAAGGCACCACGGTGAAACTGTCGGCGATCAACACCGCGCTGACCGACACCGACGGCTCGGAAACCCTGAGCGTGAAGATCAGTGGCGCGCCGGTCGGCTCGGTTCTCTCCGACGGCAACGGTCACACCTTCACAGTCACCGCAAGCAACGGCGAAGCCAACGTCACCGGCTGGAACCTGGGCAGCCTGACCGTAACCCCGCCGACCTACTACAACGGCCAGTTCAACCTGACCGTGACCTCGACCTCCACTGAAATGGTCGGCGGTTCGGCCAGCAGCACCGCGACGATTCCGGTCACCGTGGTGCCGGCGGTTTACAACGCGGTGGTTGGTACCTCTGGCGACGACACCTTCAACGGTACCGATGGCAACGACATCATGGTCGCCGACATCGGTGGTCTGACCGTGGTGCCGGGCACCAACTACAACATCGCGTTCATGGTCGACAGCTCGGGTAGCATGAGCACCTCGTCGATCAACGCGGCCAAGGACTCGCTGACCTCGGTGTTCAACACCCTCAAGCAGAGCTTGGGCGGCAGCAACTCGGGCACGGTGAACATCTTCCTGGCGGACTTCGATACCCAGGTCAACAAGTCGGTGTCGGTGAACCTCAACGACCCGAACGCGCTGACCAAGCTCAAAGCCGTGCTCGACTCGATGGCGTCCGGCGGCGGCACCAACTACGAGGACGTGTTCAAGACCACGGCCAACTTCTTCCAGAGCGCGGAAGCTGTGGCGAACACCGGGGCGAAGAACCTCACGTACTTCATCACCGACGGCCAGCCGACCTATTACCAGAGCGGCGAGCAGACCAACCCGACGCTGTACGGCAGCGTGAAGTTCGACAGTGTGGTGACAACCAGCAACTACAAGCTGGGCGACACTTTCAGCACGTACATCGACAACACGCATTACCTGAGCATCACCGCCAGCGGTTATGCCCAGTTGCAGACTTACACTGCCCGTTATGGCTGGAGCACCACCAACCTGGGCACTGTTCACGCTCAGGGTGACGGCACTTACGAGTTGTCGAGCCTGGCCGGTAGCGGTAGCAGTACGGATTCGGCGACAACCTCCAACTCCAACAGCAGCTTCGCTCTGCTCAGCGGTCTGTCGAACGTCGAGGCGATCGGTATCAACAGCGGTGTCAGCCTCAACGACCTGAAACCGTATGACTCGGATCACTCGCCGCAGACCAACATCGATCCGAAGGATCTGGCCAACTCGATCATCGGCCACACCGAAGCGACGATGCCGGGCAACGACACCGTCAGCGGTGGCGACGGCAACGACATCCTGTTCGGCGACCTGGTGAGCTTCAACGGCATTGCCGGCGAGGGTTATCAGGCGATGCAGGCGTACGTCGCACAGCAAACCGGTGTGGACGTCAGCAAAGTCACCACCAGCAACGTGCACCAGTACATCACCGAGCACTATCAGGCGTTCGATGTGTCCGGTGCGCATGACGGCAACGACACGCTGCTGGGTGGCGCAGGCAATGACATCCTGTTCGGCTCGGGCGGCAACGACCTGCTCGACGGCGGCAAGGGCAATGACATCCTGCTCGGCGGCACCGGCAATGACACGCTGATCGGCGGCCAGGGCAACGACATCCTGATCGGTGGTTCCGGTGCCGACACCTTCGTCTGGAAAGCAGGCGACACCGGCAATGACGTGATCAAGGACTTCAACGCCAACGAAGGTGACCGCATCGACCTGCGCGATCTGTTGCAGGGTGAAACCGGCAGCACCATCGACAACTTTCTGAAGATCACCACGGTTGATGGCACGTCGTCGCTGCAAGTCAGCTCGGCGGGCAAGTTCAACTCCGGCGACGCGGCAGCCGCCACGCCGGACGTGACGATCAAACTGGAAGGCAACAACTGGTCGAGCGCCAACATTCACAACCTGATTGCCGGCAGCGATCCGACCATCAAGGTCGACCACAACAACAGCTGATGCGTGAACAAAACGGCCGCCCCTTGGGGCGGCCGTCACGTTTGCGGCTAACTCGGCGGTGACGATTTCGTCGCCACCCCGCATACTCGCGCGCAGTTGGCCTATGCTGCTGACAGCATGACGCTGGATCTTTCTGAGGGATGCTCAATGTTTTACGTGCAACGCGATGCGCAAGGTCTGTTGATTCGCGTGGAAGCCGCGGCCTACGCCGAGGCCACGGAAACGCTGCCGGCCGACAGCCATGAAATCCAGGCCTGGTTCGCCAATGAAGTGGTGGAAACCAGCCTGAAACAGCTCAAGCAGAGCGACCTGGAAATGATTCGGGTACTCGACGACCTGATTCAGGTGCTGACCCAGAAAGGCGTGATCCGCGTCACCGATCTGCCGCCGGCGGCGCAGGCCAAGCTGATGGACCGCACCCAGGCGCGGGAAGCGCTGGGCGGGTTGAGCCACTTGATCGACGACGAAGAGACCGGGCTGATCTGATCCGCGATCTTCAGTGACCGGACTGACCCCTTCGCGAGCAAGCCCGCTCCCACATTTGAAATGCATTCCAATGTGGGAGCGGGCTTGCTCGCGAAGGCTGATTTACCGACAACGAATAACGAACAGGTTACTTCCAGGGCGTGGGCTCACCAAACAACTGCCCCTGCACCCCATACAAGCCCATCTCGCGAATCACCGACAACTCGCCCTCGGTCTCCACCCGCTCGGCAATCAACGGTAGATCGATGCTGTGCGCCGCACGCTGGATCGCTTCGATGAACAGGCGCTTGTCGCTCTCCTGATCGATGGCGCGGATGTAACTGCCATCGATCTTCAGGTACGCCAGCCCCAGCCGCGCCAGGTTGCCGATCATGCTGAAGCGTCCACCAAAGCGCTGCAGGCTCAGGGAGAAACCGAGTTCACGCAGGCGCCGGGTCAACTGCTCCAGCACCGCTTGCTCCGGCAATTGCTCCTCGCCGATCTCCAGCGTCAGGCGCTCGCCGAGGTCGGAGTGTGCGCGCAGAATCTCGAACACTTTGTTCAGCGCTTGTGGATCGGCCAGGGTTGCCGAAGAGAGGTTCAGCGCCAACGAATCCTCATGCCCTTTCATCTGCTCCAGCACGCGCTCGAGCATCAGACGGTCCAGTCGCGCGGTCCAGCCAAAACGCTCGAGCCACGGCAGGAAACGCCCGGCCGGGATGGTCTGGCCCTGTTCATCCAGCAAGCGCGAAAGCACTTTGTAATGCAGCACCAATTGCGTGTCCTGAGCGGCCACCACCGGTTGGAAATACAGTTCGAAACGCTGCTGATTCAGCGCCTGATCGAGCAAGCGATGCCAAGCGTGGTGATCGTCACCGACGTCCGCCACCAGGCTCTGATCGATGCACGCCCAGTTTTGCTCGCCCTGCCCCTCGGCCTGCGCCAGCGCCTGATCGCCCAGGGTCAGTACTGCTTGCGGTGAATCGCCGTGGGCAAACGGGGCGAGGCCAATGGAAGCCACGGCCGGCACATCGGTTGCGCCAGTGGCGTGCAGGCTGCTCAGCGCGCTGTCGAGGTTCTGCGCCAGTTGCAGCGCTTCTTCGCGCACCAGTCCCGGCGCCAGCACGGCGAATTCACCACCGCGAATACGGGTGACGAGGTTCTGGGTTTCAGGGTATTTGGCGCACTCGCGGGACAGTTGCTCGCCGACAGCTTTCAACAATTCATCGGTGCGCTGACCGCCCAGACGCTGATTGAGCCCGGCCAGATCCTTGACCCGCAACAGCAGCAGATAACCGGAACTGGCCTGCTCCGGGTTGCTCACGCGGTTGTGCAGTTGCATCTCGAAATAGCGCCGGTTGGCAAGCCCCGTGAGGTTGTCCTGATAAGACTCGGCACGCAGTTTTTCGCTGCGCTCGGCCTGCTCCTGGAACAACGCCTTGAGCTTCTCGACCATCTGGTTCATCGCCTGCACCACGCGCCGCAGTTCCGGGGTACGCGGCAACTCCGGCAGGCTGAGGAATTCGCGGCGGGCGATGGCGTGGGACTGTTTGACCATGTAATCCAGCGGGCGCAATTGCCGGCGCAGCAGCAACGCGCCGAGCACTGCACTGACCGCGCCGCACAGCAGCAGCCAGCCGAGGCTGCCCAACGCGCTCTGCCACAGCTTGGCCACGGCAAACATCGGGTGACTGACCACCTCGACCCGCGCCGCCTGCTCCCAGCCACGGCTGACCAGCGCGTCGCCACCGGCCGGCTCCAGGCCGATCAGTTTGACGAACCAGTCAGGCACATTGCTCACCGCCGGAATCCCGCTGCGCTCGACAATGGTCTGGTCGGTCTTGAGATCGACCACGCGGATGCTCGCGTAATAGCCGCTGTCGAAAATCGAGCTGACCAGCAGCTCGACCATCGCCGGGTCGTCGATATTCGGCGTCAGCGACAACGCCAGCGCCGTGGCGGCGTCCTGGGCATGGGAGCGCAGCTGGTTGACGTACTGGGTGCGCGAGCTCTCCAGACTGACCATGAAGCTGCCGGTGAAGGCGACCACCAGGAACAGACAGATAGCGATCAACAGCTGTTTGAACAAAGACATCTGAGCGCGTGCTCCTAGTTAGTCGTTTCGACCGGGAAACCTTCGGCCTGCATTTTCTTCAGCACATCCTGCCAGCGCGACAGGCGTTTGGTGTCACCGACCTTTTTGTTGCCCTTGGCTCCCGGCAGGTACAGACCTTCAGCATTGAAAGAGTAGACCGGCAGCAAATCGGTTCGCTGGGACGCAGGCTGAATCGGATCGATCAGGCTGTCGAGCACCAGCGGCATGGCATCGGGGGTGGCGTAGTAAGTCAGCACCATGTGTGCGCGATTCTGGCGCAGTGCCTTGACGTAGGTGATGCGCAGCTTGTCACTGGAGACCCCGAGATGGCGCAGGCTGAAATACTTGGCGATCGCATAGTCTTCGCAATCGCCGGCGCCTTTCCACAACGCTTCGATGGGCGTCTCCCAATAATCGACCTGCCCCCACAGATCGATATCTTCTACATAACGCACCTGTTTGTTGAAAAACAGGTTCACCACTTTCAGCTTTTCCATCTCGCTGACCTGTTTCTGCGTGGCCAGCAGGTTTTGCCAGGCATCGATCCGCTGCTGCCCGGCACCCAACGGGCCGTAGAGCGCCGTAGCCTTGCGGCTGATCGCGGAAAAATCCCAATCGGCATGCAGGCCGCCCAGCATGACGCCGGCCAGCAACAGTGCGCAGCCTAGCCAGCGCAGAGTCCGGGGGATCGCGAAACGTACCGCCACAGCAGGTTTCCAGGGGGCAGGAAGGAAAGCGTTTGATGGTGAAGCTTAGCCCGGCAAAAAACAATGGCACCATGAGATCATCGCCATCGCGCTAAACTTCATTCAGGACAGCAATCCTTTACATGGTTTGACAACCTGTAGAGCAATCACTAGTGTCTTTGGATCCAAATTCCGTCGTCATTCAGGGTGAGTAGTTGTGACACAGAAGCCCAAACCGCTGCACAGCATCAAAGTCGATGGGCCGATTCCCGCACACCTTGCCCGCTCGATCATCGAAGAAACCCTGCGCTCGGCGATCCTTGACGGTCGCTTGCCCTGCGGCACCGCCCTGCGCCAGCAGGATCTGGCCGACCTGTTCGGGGTCAGCCGCATGCCGGTGCGCGAGGCTCTGCGCCAGCTCGAAGCGCAGGAACTGCTGAGCGTCACCACCCACAAGGGCGCCGTTGTAGCGCCGCTGATCCAGGGCGACGCCACCGAAACCTACGAGTTGCGGATCCTCCTCGAATCCGAGGCCATGCGCCAGTCGATCCCGTTGCTGACCAGCGCCGATCATGCGCACGCCGCCGGCTATATCGAAGAACTCGAAACCCAGCACGACTACAGCGAAATCGGTCGGCTCAACCGTCTGTTCCACATGGCCCTGTACAGCAAGGCACCGAATAAGCGTCTGCTGCGGCTGGTCGAAGACGGCCTCAACGAGGAGGAGCGCTTCCTGCGTTTCAACCTCGAAGCCATGGGCCTGGGCAAACTCTCCCAGGAAGATCACCGCGCCATGCTCCAGGCCGTGATCGAGCGCGATGTCGAGCTGTCGGTGAAGTTGCTCACACATCACCTCAACCGTGGCGTCGAGGTCATCACCCGCTTCCTCGCCAGTCCCGCCGGACAAAACCGCAAGGCCGTGCGCTGACACCCTTCACGCCGGTCTCAGGCCTTCGCGCCCGACCGGCGAATAACCCGCTTACAAATCCTCTCCCCGATCCTCCGCAAACCTGGTGGCGGATCCGCGTGTTCGCTCTAACCTCCCAGCGCTCGCAAGCCCGCCATTGCGGCTCGGCGCGGACGAATCGGTCATAGCCGTCCCGCCAATTTACCCGCACTCTTTAACGGCCACCCCATGAAGAACGGGCGACGCGCCGCACCGCCGGCGCAGTCCCCGCACCAGGAACCTACGGAAGGAGCCTTGCCACGGGAAAAAGGGAAGTTACGGCGCCGTTTCCGGCCCACTTTCATTCCTATACATCACATTCAATTTCCGCTTCTTAAAGTTGCTTTGAGTGAGGCATTCACTCTTGTCTTCAATTTTGGCCATTATTTGCCGAAAGGAGCAACTACGCCCAAGTAAAACTTAAACCAAAAGTTTTACCGGGCCGACTCATACTTGAAAAACACACAACTAAAAATAATTAAAAATAAACTTGTTAAGTTATTTGACGATGTATTAGCTTTTCCTCGCCGAGCAGGTTCTACCTGCAAACACGGCACGGCTCCGCAGTCATCCAATAGCTTTGGCAAATATTCGCCAACGCATGGTCGAGAGCCTTTCATGCACTTTGCAAACTTTCATTAATCCGAATGAGGCCCGCGTTCGCCAATAGAAAACATTTCAAACTTATCAAGTCCGTGTTGATGCACTGAACGAGCAACTCCCTCTATTCCAATAACACCGAGGTTCGCCATGATGCCAACTAAAGAACAACTCGCCCTGAAAAAAGCGCAATTGAGCGTTCACCCGATCTTTACCGAGATCGATTCGTTATCGGTACTGCGCCGGTTCATGGAATCCCACGTCTTCGCCGTGTGGGATTTCATGTCGTTGACCAAGCGCCTGCAGCAGGAACTGACCTGTACGCGGCTGCCATGGTTACCGCCACGCGATCCGCATGCTGCGCGGCTGATCAACGAGATCGTGCTAGGCGAAGAGTCCGATGATCGTCCCGCCCACGGCCATTACAGCCATTTCGAGCTGTACCTGGACGCGATGCGCGAAGTCGGTGCGAGCACCACGACGGTCGAACGGTTTGTCGCGCTGCAACAGGAAGGCGTGAGTTACGACGTCGCCCTGCAAAGCGTTGAGGTTGATCCGGCAGCGGCGAAATTTGTGCGCGAGACGCTGCACACCGCGCTGCACGCACCGGGCCACAGTGTCGCCGCCGCGTTCCTGCATGGCCGCGAAAGCGTGATCCCGACGATGTTCCAGCGCATCCTTGATGACTGGGGGATCGGCATCGAACAGGCACCCACCTTTCGTTATTACCTGGAGCGCCACATCGAGGTCGACTCCGAAGATCACGGCCCGGCGGCAGAGCAACTGCTCGAGCGCCTGGTCGATGGCGATCCGCAACGCGAAGCCGAGGTCTATGCCAGCGCCATCGCGGCGGTGGAAAGCCGCATCGCCCTGTGGGACGGCTTGCGTCTGAGCATGCGCGAGCCTTTGGTGGAGGTGGCCCGATGAACGCCGCCGACTACCAATCTTTCGCCGACGCCTGGGAAACCCGCGCCACTATCCGCACTCGGCCACGGCGTGTTCTGGAAGACGATGAGCGCCTGATCTATCCGTTGAGCCGTCAGCCGCTGGTGCTCAGCGAAACCTTCCTGCGTGAGTGCCCGCAGCAGCGTGATTTCGCCCTGGTGCAGACGCTGTACAAGTTCATCAACGACGTGGTGATTTTCGAGACCGAAATCGTCGACCGGACCGCCCGCGCCATCGCCAAGAATCGCTTCGCCGTGCCGTTCCCGTTTGCCTGTCGCTACGACGCGATGACCGTGGTGGTGGACGAGGATTACCACGCACTGGTGGCGATGGATTTCATGCAGCAGACCGTGGCCATGACCGGCATCGAGCCGATCGAACTGCCCACTGAAATCGAACTGAGCCGGGCGATTCCTGCCGCTGTGGCTCTGGCGCCCGAACACCTGCGCAGCGCCGTGGAACTGATCTGCGTGGCCATCGCCGAGAACACCGTGACCGGCGACGTTGCGGCGTTCGCCCGGGACGATACGGTCAAGCCGTCGATCAAAGGGCTGATGGCCGATCACCTGCTCGACGAGGGCCGGCACTCCAGTTTCTGGGCGCGCATGGTGCGCATCTATTGGCATACCGCCAATGACGCGGACCGGGAAACCATCGCGCAGATCCTGCCGGTGTTCATCGGCCATTACCTGACCAATGACATCCAGAAGTCCTTCGATCTGCGCCTGATCGACGCCTTGCCGGTCAGCGAGGCAGTGCGCCGCTCGCTCAAGGACGAAATGGCCGGGTTGGCCTTCCCGATCAATCGCCACCATCCGCTGGTGGGCAACATCGTGCGGTTTTTCCACAACAGCTCGCTGCTCGACACGCCCTGCGTGCAGCACGCCCTGCGTGACTATCTGGTTTGATGAGGAGGCCGACATGAGACGTCTCGACATTTTATTGATTGGCGCCAGCCAGGCCATGACCGACCTGGTGCAGGAACTCGAACAACACGGCCACTCCTTGCGGCGCAGCGGCGCGGCGCAATCGCCGGTAGACCTGATCATCGACGATGGCTTCATCGGCGCCGGTGATTTCTGCGCCATCCCGCACTTGCATCTGCGCCTCGGTATCGCTGCGCAGCGCCTTAGCGGTTTACCGACGCTCGACCTGTTGTGCTTCCTCGGCTCGTCACTGATCAGCCGTGTGCCGATTGGCGATGAGCCGTCCGGCAATGGTCAAGCACTGCGCCAGCGAGTGCTGACGCAGGTGGTCGACGAAGTCGCGCTGCTGGTCAGCCGTTTCTCCCGCGATGCCGAGTATTTTCAGCAGGCATTGCCAGTTACCGCGCCGGACTTCGAACAGGTGGAGGACCTGTCGTTTCTCGACAGTCTGGCTTACGTCCATCGCCTCAACGCCACGACGCATCCGGCATTGTTGCAACAGGCGCAGACGCCGTTGATCGAACGCCTGCAACGCAGCCTGATCGAACACGCCGAGCGACCGGCGCTGCACCTGGCCGAGCACTCGCTCAGCTACCGCCAGTTGCACGCGCACAGCCGTGCGATCCAGCAACGTCTGCAGCCACTGCTAGAGCAGCATCCGCAGCCGTGGATCGTGGGTATCTGCCAGCCGAAAAGCCCGGCGCTGTTCGCCTCGATTCTGGCGGTGCTCGGCAGTGGCGCGGTGTATCTGCCGCTCGAGCCGAGCCATCCGTTGCAGCGCCAGCAATACATCCTGCAAAACGCCGGCGCGGTGTTGTTGCTGCACGACGGCGAGCATCCGCTCGGTGAGTCGATGCCCGGGCTGGATGTCAGTCGTATCGACAATGCCGAAGCCGATCTCGACCTACCATTGATGCGTCAGCGGCCGACGCTTGAAGCACCGTGCATGGCGCTCTACACCTCCGGCACCACCGGGCATCCGAAGGGTGTACTGCTGAGCCAGGCGAACCTCGCGCACTTTACCGCGTGGTACGCCGATTACGTGCAATTGCGCGCCGAAAGCCGGGTGTTGCAGTTCTCTTCGCTGAGCTTCGACTCATCGCTGATCGATATCTTTCCGACGCTGCTCGAAGGCGCCGAACTGGTGGTGCCCGATGACACTCAACGCCGCGATCCGCTGCAGTTGGTGGCGTTGATCCGCCGCCGGCAACTGACCCACGCGTTCCTGCCGCCGGCGCTGTTGAGCATCCTGCCGCTGGAGCATTTGCATGGCGTCGAAGTGATGACCGGCGGCGACGTCTGCGAGCCCTTCGTCATCGAGCAACTGACCCGTCAGGGCAAGCTGCACAACCTCTACGGCCCCACCGAAGCGACGGTACTGATTACCGCTCGCCAGCTCAAACCGGGTGACAGCAACCGCACTCTTGGCGCACCGATTGCCAACAGTCAGGTGCTGATTCTCGATGACGATCTGCAACCGGTGCCGGATAACACCGTCGGCGAATTGTTCATCGTCGGCCCCGGCGTTTGCCTCGGCTATCTGAACAATGCGCAGCAGACCGCCGAGCGCTATCTGACCCTGCAACTGCCGCACGGTGAGACCTTGCGCGCCTACCGCAGCGGCGACATGGCCAAGTGGGGGGAGCATGGCATCGAGCTGTGCGGACGGCGCGACAATCAGGTGAAGATCCGCGGTTTCCGGGTCGAGCCGGAAGAGATCGAGCGCTGCCTGCGCGAGAGCCAGTTGTACCGTCAGGTGGCGGTGGTGATCGACAGTCAGCGGCGGATTCTGGCGTTCCTCGCCCAGCCGCAATCGGACGCTGCCCGCGATCTGTTGAAGGCGCATGCCCAGCAGTTTCTGCCGGACTACATGCAACCGGTGGCATGGACTGAACTGGCGCAGATGCCGTTCGCCAGCAACGGCAAGGTCGACCGCAAGGCATTGCTGGAGCTGCCGGTGAGTGTGCAGGACGGCGGCCCGAAATGCCTGCCGGCAAACGCCGACGAAGCGCTGCTGCTGGAGATCTGGGCGGAACTGCTGGAGCTGCCGAGCAGCGATATTTCCACCGACGAAAGCTTCTTCAATCTCGGTGGGCATTCGATTCTGCTGTCGCGGATGTTGCTGCGCTTGCGTGAGGAGTTCGGGCGCAGCATCTCGATCAACCGCTTCATCGAACTGCCGACCATCAGCAAACTCGCGACGCTGGTGCGCGGTACCGACGACAGCGCGGTGCTCAACGCCCAGGCCATGGCCGACGCCGAACGCCCGCTGAACATCGAGCCGCTGCCGATCAGTCGCCTGGGCGATGTGCACAAGGTGATCGTCACCGGCGCCAACAGTTTTGTCGGCGTGCACATCGTCGAAGCGCTGCTCGGTTGGGGCGCCAGCGAAGTGGCGTGTCTGGTGCGTGATGGTGGCGGGCAAACGGCGGCGCAGCGTTTTGCTCAGGCATTGCGCGAGAACCGTCTCGAGCACCTGGATCTGAGTCGGGTGCGGATCTATTCGGCAGACCTCACCCGCCCGCAACTGGGCCTGACCGACGACGATTATCAGCGCCTCGATCGCGAGTTCGGCGCACTGGTGCACAACGCCGCCAACGTCAATCACGTGCTCGATTACGAGTCGCTGGCAGCGGATAACGTCGAGCCGATTTTCGAGCTGCTGCGCCTGTGTGAAGGACGCAGCAAAAAGGTCTTCAACTTTGTCTCGACGCTGTCCGCTTCAAGCACCGTCGATAGCGAAGGCCGAGTGCTCGAATTGCCCGCCGCGCCGACTCCGCCGATTTACATCCGCAACGGCTACAACCTGTCGAAGTGGGTCGGCGAACGCGTCCTCGAACGGGCGCGCGAGCGGGGGGTGTGGGTCAACCTGTATCGCCCCGGCAACATCAGTTTCAACAGCCTGAGCGGCGTCTGCCAGCCGCACAAAAACCGTTTGATGCTGATGCTCAAAGGCTCGATCCAGCTCGGTCAGGTGCCGGCCTTTGCGCTGAATTTCGACCTGATGCCGGTGGACTTTCTAGCGCGTTTCATCGCCTTCCACGCCAGCCGTTATTCGACCGAGCACGCGGTGTTCAACCTGCACAACCCCGAACCGCTGAGTTGGGATGCCTACGTCGCCTCGTTCCGCGAAACCGGCAGCGAATTCTCGCTGGTCAGCGTCGCCGACTGGCAGCAGCAACTGGGCCGGGTCGACACCGACAACGCGCTGTTTGGCGTGCTCGGTTTCTACCTCAACGGCTTCGAGAAGGACATTGGCGACATCTCCCTGATCGGCCACGCCAACGCCGAAGCCGGCGTGCAACAGATGGGCGCGCACTACCCGGAAAAATCCCCGGCGCTGCTGCGTCGCGGCTGCGATTACCTGAAAGAAATCAACTTCATCTGATTCATCCAAAAAAGGAGCAACACCATGAGCACTCTGCAACCGGACACCCTGATCAAAAACCCTCACGGCTGCCATGTCATCTCTTCGGTGGAAGTGCCGGCGGACGCGGCGCAGGTCTGGGCGGTGGTCGGCAATTTCGCTGGCTTCGACCGCTTCATCCCGGCGCTGTCGCACATCGAAATGACCGGCGAAGGCGTGTCCTCGCTGCGCAAGAAATGCTTCAAGGACGGTAACGTGGTGGTCGAACAACTCAACTCACGCGATGAGCAGGCACGGGCCATGACCTGGACCACGATCTACAACACGCTGGGCGTGGCGAATTTGTGGGCGGCGATGAACGTGGAATCTTTGGGGGCGGGCAAGTCGCGGGCGACCTGGACGATCATTGCCGAGCCGGCTTCAGGTGGGGAGGAGGTGCTGCCGGGGTTCAAGGATTTCGTGCAGGGGTTCGCCGATGATGCGATGGGGAATGTGCTGAAGCTGTTTGTCTAAGGCTTCGGTTTGGCAGTGACTGATCTGCCGCAATCGCGAGCAGGCTCACTCCTACAGTGGAATGCGTTCCCCTGTAGGAGTGAGCCTGCTCGCGATCAACGATAACGCGGTCTCGAATCTGAAAATCAGATCTTGAAGCTATCGACCAACTGCTTCAACCGATTCGCCTGCTGCGACAACGCATCACAATCCTTCAACGTTTCATTGAGGTTGGCGACGCTCTGCTGGTTCAGCAGGTTGATCTGGTTGACGTCGACGTTGAGGGTTTCCACCACCGCGGTCTGCTCTTCGGTTGCAGCGGCCACCGACTGGTTCATGCCGTCGATTTCGCCGATGCGTTGGGTCACGCTGACCAGGCGCAGACCGGCCTGATTGGCCACTTCCACGCTCTCTTCGCTGGACGCCTGACTGGCGTTCATGGTGGTCACCGCTTCACGCGAACCGACCTGCAAGGAGGTGATCATCTTGTGGATCTCCTCCGCCGATTCCTGGGTGCGATGGGCGAGGTTGCGCACTTCGTCCGCCACCACCGCAAAACCGCGTCCGGCTTCACCGGCACGGGCCGCTTCGATGGCCGCGTTGAGCGCCAGCAGGTTGGTCTGCTGCGAGATGCCTTTGATCACATCGAGGATGTGGCCGATGTTGTCGGTGCTGGCATTCAGGGTTTCGATCTGGGTGCATGACAGGCTGATCTTCTGCGACAGCTCGGTCATCGCCTGAATGGTCTGCTCGACCACCTGACGACCGTCATCGGCCTGCTCGCTCGCGCCGCTGGCGTGCTGCGACGCATCGGCGGCGTTGCGGGCGATTTCCTGAGTGGCGGCGCCCAACTGGTTGATCGCGGCGGCCACACTGTTGGTGCGCGCGCTTTGTTCGTCGGAACCGATGATCGAGGCGTTGGACGAGGCCATTACCCGTTGCGACAGGTCGTGCACATGACGGGTAGCCGACGACACTTCGGAAATCGACGCGTGAATGCGCTCGACGAACTGGTTGAACGCGCTGCCCAGTTCGGCGAACTCATCCTTGCCTGCCACGACCAGACGACGGGTCAGGTCGCCTTCGCCTTGAGCGATGTCCTGCATCGCGCGGCCCATAGTGGTCAGCGGACGCATCAGGACGTTGATCAGCAGGCTCAGCAGCAGCGCAATCGCCGCGACCGCGACGAACATCGCGATCAGCGCCGAAGTACGGAACTGGCTGAGGGCGGCGTAGGCCTTGTCACGATCGATCGACAGACCGATGTACCAATCGGCATTCGGCAAACCGCTGACCGGGGTGAACGACAGGATGCGTTCCTGGCCATTGAGCACTACGTTCTGGTTGCCCTTCTCGATGCGCACGCCGGCGTTCGGGTAGATGTCCTTGAGGTTCTTCATCACCTGGTCTTTGTCCGGGCTGACGATCACTTGGCCGTCACCGCTGACCAGGAATGCGTGGCCGAGGCCACCGAAGTCCACCGAGTTGATGATCTTCACCAGGGTTTCCAGGCTCAGGTCACCGCCGACCACACCCAGCAGTTCGCCATTCTTTTTCACCGGCATGGCGATGGTCACGACCAGACCACCGACCGCCGCCATGTATGGCGGGGTCAACATGGTTTTGTCGGCGACCACGGCCTGCTTGTACCAAGGGCGCTGACGCGGGTCGTAGCCGTCGGGCATCTTCGCGTCAGGGCGCTGGGTGAATACTCCGTTGGCCTGACCGACGTAGGTGAACTGGAAGTTCGAGGTAAAGGCCGGTTGATCGACCAGCCCCGGGAAGTCGGCGTCCTTGCCCTGATGGGCAACGTTCTGCGCGAGGTTTTCCAGCACCAGAATTCGCCCGCTCATCCAGTTCTGCACGCTGCTGGCGGTCAGATCGCCGGCCTGCTGTACGGACGACTGGAGGTTCTGGCGAATGGTGTTGCGCTGCAGATAGTCGTTGTAGAGGGTGAACAAAGCGAAAGCCAGGACCACGACGCCCGAGGCGGCCAACAGGATTTTATGGCTGAACTTGAGATTCATTTCATGGGACTTCTTATGCAAAAGTGGGGATGCGTTCCGGGATGCAACATTCCATGTACAGCGCAGGCGGCGTTCTGACGGCCGCTCTACTTTGGTGCACGCATGTCTCACCAGTCTGTCGGCACCATTCACGGAAATCTTAGGGCTGCGTGGGAAATGGCCTGCATTTCTGTCAGATTCCCGCCGAACGGCGTGCCAGAGCGTTCGCCACGAAGTTTTTTTGCTGGATCTCCGAGCAGAGGTTGCAAAATTCGCAGCCCCTGATAAAAATGCGACTAATTATCATTTGTGACGTTCGGGCTGTCGCGTTCATGTCCTCACCTGAGTTTGCAGTGCAGGCGCTTTACAGGAGTCATCACGGCTGGCTCAACGCCTGGCTGCGGGCGCGGCTGGGCAATGCCGCGGATGCCGCAGATCTGGCCCAGGACACCTTCGTCCGCCTGTTGCAGCGCAGCGAACGCCTGGAACTCAAGGCGCCTCGCGCATTTTTACGCACCATCGCCCGTGGCCTGGTGATCGATCATTGGCGTCGTGAAGAAATCGAACGCGCCTATCTCGAAACCATCGCCCATTTGCCCGAAGCCGAAACCCCAAGCGCCGAAACCCGCGCGCTGGTAATCGAGTTGCTCGAGAGCATCGCGCGCATGCTTGAAGGCTTGCGACCGAAAGTGCGTCAGGCGTTTCTGCTGGCGCAGTGCGAAGGTTTGACCCACAAGCAGATCGCCGCGCAGATGGGCTTGTCACTGCGCTCCGTCGAACGTTACGTCGCCGATGCGATGTATCACTGCTACGTGTTGCGGTACGCAAGTTGATGCCTGTGGATAACAACTCAGTCGCGCGCCGCGCCGAGCCGCAGCAACAGGTGGTCAAGCAAGCCATCCACTGGTTGCTGCGGCTGCGTAACAACCATGGCAATGCGCGCCTGAGTCATCAGTGCGACGCGTGGCGCGCCGAACATCATGAACATGAACTGGCCTGGCAGCGCGTGCAGTCGCTGCAGGCGGAATTGAGCCATAACCTGCGCGCAGTGCCCGGCGCGCACGTGGCGTTCAATACGCTGGAAAACAGTGCGCAAGGGCTGGGGCGGCGACAAGCCTTGAAGCTGCTGTCTGGCGCGGTGCTGATGGGCTCCGCGGCATGGCTGGCCAAGGACACCTCCGTGTGGCAGCAGTGGCGCGCTGATTACGCTACGGCGACCGGGGAGCGTCGCGGGTTCCAGTTGCCCGACGGCACGCGGATCGAGCTGAACACTGCCAGCGCAGTGGATCTGGACTACACCGCGCAGCAGCGGCTGATCAAACTCACTCGCGGCGAAATCATCGTCACATGCGGCGGTAACGATGAAGGCGCGACGTTCAACCGGCCACTTCGCGTGCAAAGTCGTCATGGCATTTATGAGCCGATAAAAGCCCGCTTCATCCTGCGTCAGGACAGCGATTGCACGCGGCTGACTGTCAGCTCAGGGAGCGTCGCCATTCGCAGCGGCGCAACCTCCGTCGAGGCGCTCGCCGGGCAGACCTATCTGATCGATCACCATCAGGTGCGCCCGGCAGCGCCACTGGATATGGACGTGGGCGCGTGGGCCGATGGTTTGATTGTGACCCGCAATATGCGCCTGGGCGATTTCCTCAATGAAGTCGGGCGTTATCGTCAGGGCTTTGTGACGTGCGCGCCACAGGTGGCGGACTTGCGCCTCTCCGGAGTGTTCCGCCTGGAGGACACCGACAAGCTGCTGGCCATCCTGCCGCAGACCCTGCCGGTGCAACTGCGTTATCGCACCCGATGGTGGGTCACACTCGAGGCGGTGGCCTGAAATTATTTTGGCGGGTTTTCGCGACAAGTCCGGCTTGGTCAGTAAGCACTTCAACTCAGCCTTTGCGACTTGCCACGGAAACCGACAATGACTGTCCGCCTCACCTGTAAGAAACCGCTGAATTTCACTGCCGAATCGGGCCTGCTGCGCCACGCCGTTCGCGCCGCCCTGCTGTCCACCGTTCTGGGTGCCGGTGCGCTGCCCGGCCTGAGCGTCGCCGCC
The DNA here is from genome assembly GCF_029960145.1 of Pseudomonas sp. PS01299. NCBI lineage: Bacteria > Pseudomonadati > Pseudomonadota > Gammaproteobacteria > Pseudomonadales > Pseudomonadaceae > Pseudomonas > Pseudomonas sp. PS01299. Next base: position 40,271 of record NZ_JASCPO010000026.1, read on the forward strand.
CCTGCCAGTGAAGCGAGCAGTCATCGCTACAGCATCGGCGCCGGCCCGCTGGGCGAAGCGCTGAACCAGTTTGCCCGTCAGGCCGGCATTACCCTGGCGATGACTCCGCAGCAAACGCAGGGACAACAGTCTCCGGGCGTACAGGGCGAATATTCAACTGATCAGGCGTTGAGCCATTTGCTTAGCGGTTCGGGCCTGGAAGCAGTCAGCCAGGACGGCAGCAGCTACGTCCTGCGTCCTGTCAGTGAAACCGATGCGCTGGCACTGCCAACCACCGATATCAAAGGTTTCGCCCTCGGCAACGCACTCGGTAGCATGGAAGGCTACAACGCCACCCACAGCCAGATCGCCACCAAGACCAGTACCGCGTTGCTGGAAACTTCGCAAAGCGTGTCCGTGGTCACCCGCGAGCAAATGGACGATCAAGGCTCGCAAACCGTCTCCCAGGCGATGCGTTATACCCCCGGCGTGCTGACCAACCCTTACGGGGCGACCCATCGCTACGACTATGTGGCGATGCGCGGCTTCAACGATGGCTCGGTGGATAACATCTACCTCGACGGCCTCAAGTCGATGGGCGACAGCGGGACCTACAGCACCATGCAGGTCGATCCGTATTTCCTCGAGCGCGTGGATATTCTCAAAGGCCCGTCGTCGGTCTTGTATGGCCGCAGTTCGCCCGGTGGCCTGGTGGCGCTGACCAGCAAAAAGCCGTTGTACGAGGCCTATCATCAGGTTCAGGCCACGGTCGGTACCCAAGGTCAGCGCGGGGTCGGGTTTGACTTCAGCGGCCCAGTCGATGACGACAAGCGCATTGCCTATCGTCTGACCGGTTTGTCGGATCAGTCCGACACACAATTCGACCACAACAAGGAAAAACGCTTCGCCCTCGCCCCGACCCTGAGTATCGATTTCACTGAAGACACCTCGCTGACACTGCAGGCGTATCTGCAACATGATCCGGATGGCGGCTACCACGGCGGCGTGCCGGCGGACGGGACGATTCATCAGCGCAACGGTAACCGCATCCCGCCGCACTTCTTCGAGGGCGAGCCGGGGATTGATGGCTACTCGCGGGATCAGCAATCGTTCGGCTATCAGTTCGAACATCGCTTCAACGATGTCTTCACGGCGCGGCAGAACTTCCGTTACCTCGACTCCAAAGTGAACATGGATCAGGTTTACGCCTATGGCTGGACGACGCCAACCAGCAACGAACTTAACCGCTACTACACCGGCGGCGATGAACGTCTGCATGCGTTCATCGTCGACAACATGCTGCAGGCCGAATTCTTCACCGGAGCTACCAAGCACACCGTGTTGATGGGTGCGGACTATCAGCGGCGCAAAACGGTGGTCGACTGGACCAGCGGCGGTCTGGCGCCGATCAATGCGTTCAACCCGGTCTATGGCAACTCGGCGATCGATATGTACGGCGACACCAGTTACCTGCGGCGCCTGGAGCAGACCGGGGTCTACCTGCAAGACCTGATCGAGATGAACCAATGGCGGTTTTCGCTGGGTCTGCGTCAGGACTGGGTCGAGACGTCGGATGAGAACCGTATCGCCGAAGCGGGCCGTCCGGTGGGCACGGAAATCAACGACCGCCGCACCAAACTGACCAGCCGCGCTGGTGCGTTGTATCTGTTCGATAACGGCCTGGCGCCGTACATCAGCTACTCCGAGTCGTTTAACCCGAACTCGTATGCCGACAGCGCCGGCAATCCTCTGCCGCCAACTGACGGGACGCAATGGGAAGTCGGCCTGAAGTACCAGCCGCCGGGCACCGACAACCTGTTCACCGCCTCGCTGTTCCGCATTGATCAAGAAAACCTGGCGACCAAACTGCCGCAGGAAAACTTCTACCGCGCGGTAGGCGCTGTCCGTTCGCAAGGGCTGGAACTGGAAGCGCACATGCAGTTGACCGACAACCTGAAAGTACTCGGCAGCTACACCTTCACCGATATCGAGTACTCGAAGTCGATGGTCAGCACCTTGAGCACGCCGACCGATGTGATCGAGAACAAAGGCAACTCGCCGACTCAGGCACCGCGGCACATGGCGTCGTTGTGGGCTGACTACAAATTCGACAGTGCCGCACTCGACGGCCTGCGCCTGGGCGGTGGTGTGCGTTATGTCGGTTACAGCTGGGCGGATGCGGAAAACACGCTGAAGGTACCTGCCTACACCTTGTTCGACGCATCCATCGGTTATGACCTGGGCAAGGTCGGCTTGAAGGGCGTCGACGTGCGCCTGAACGCGAACAACCTGACCAATGAATCCTACGTAGCCTCCTGCGCGAGTCTGAACTTCTGCTACATGGGCGAAGAGCGCAACGTCGCCGCCACGGTCAGCTACCAGTTCTAAACCTTTGCCTTGTGCATAAAAAAGCCAGCCCCTGTTTTCAGGGGCTGGCTTTGTCGCTTCTGTGGGGAAATTCTCATGCGCGCATTGTTGGTGTTGTTGCATCGCTATATCGGGCTGGCAACAGCGGTATTTTTACTGCTGGCCGGGATCACCGGGAGCATTCTGGCGTTTAATCATGAGCTGGATGAGTGGCTGAATCCGAAGTTCTACGCGGCCTCATCTGAGGGGCAAAGATTGCCTCCCGGGGCGTTGGTCGACGCTGTGCAGACCACGCATCCGAAGCTGCAGGTCTGGTACATGGAGTATCCGGACGAGTTGGGGCATACCGCGCTATTGGCAGCTGTTCCACGTAAGGATCCGGCGACGGGCAAACCGTTTGATGAGCGCAATCAGGTGTTCTACCTGGACCCGGTGAGTGCCGAGCAGAAAGGGCAACGTTACTGGGGCGAGTGCTGCTTTTCCCGGGAGAACTTCATTCCGTTCATTCTTGAGTTTCATTACAACTTGACGCTGCCCGGAAACTGGGGCTTGTGGTTGATGGGGCTGGTTGCCAGCGCCTGGGTGATCGATTGTTTCATCGCGCTGTGGCTGACGTTTCCTCGTGGCAAGCCGTTCTGGAAAAAGTGGTCGGCGGCCTGGAAGATCAAGGGCGGCCACGTTTATCGACTCAACTTCGATCTGCATCGGGCCGGTGGATTGTGGCTGTGGTTGTTGTTGCTACCGATTGCGGTCAGCAGTGTCGCGATGAACTTGCCCAGTCAGGTCTTCAAACCGGCGGTGTCGCTGCTTTCACCGATCGAGCCGAGCGTTTATGAGGCTCGAGGGCGAATGCCTCCATCTGAGTTGGGGGTGACACAGTTGAGTTATCAACAGGCGTACGAAAGGGCATTGGTCGAGGGGAAGAGGCTAGGACTGACAGCGGCGATCGGGGAGTTGTATTACAGCTTTGAGTACAACTTCTACGGCGCAGGACTCGGGCATCACGACACTGAAGCGCATGGCAAGTCCTGGTTGTTTTTTCACGGTACTGACGGGCGATTATTAGGTCAGGAAATTGCCGGACAAGGGACACTGGGGGAACGGTTTTACCGCTTGCAACTACCGATACATGGCGGACGGATCATCGGCTTCACCGGGCAAGTGATCATCGCGGTATTGGGGGTTGTGATTGCGGGGCTGTCAGGGACTGGCGTCTACATCTGGTGGCGCAAGTGGCAGGCCCGGCGCATCAGCAAGGCTCGCAAAGCGGCCTGAGTTTTGGGAGCCCTGAAACGACAAAACCCCTGTCTGCGTTAGCAGACAGGGGTTCTGGAATTTAATCTTGACGATGACCTACTCTCACATGGGGAAACCCCACACTACCATCGGCGATGCATCGTTTCACTTCTGAGTTCGGGATGGGATCAGGTGGTTCCAACGCTCTATGGTCGTCAAGAAATTCTGTATCTGGCCCGTCAACACGGTAACGTGCCAGCAAAATCGGTGACTTCTACTAAAAAACAAAACCCCAACTGCTTTCGCAATTGGGGTTTCGGAATTTAATCTTGACGATGACCTACTCTCACATGGGGAAACCCCACACTACCATCGGCGATGCATCGTTTCACTTCTGAGTTCGGGATGGGATCAGGTGGTTCCAACGCTCTATGGTCGTCAAGAAATTCGGGTACTGACTCGTGACCGGTTGGCCTCGCTTCAGCAAATCGGGTATGTGATACAGGTGTTTGTGAGCATCGCGAACTTTCGGTTCATTGCGTCTTCACACACCGCAATCTGGTCTCTTTCGAGCATTCAGATTGCTTGGGTGTTATATGGTCAAGCCTCACGGGCAATTAGTATTGGTTAGCTCAACGCCTCACAGCGCTTACACACCCAACCTATCAACGTCGTAGTCTTCGACGGCCCTTCAGGGAACTCAAGGTTCCAGTGAGATCTCATCTTGAGGCAAGTTTCCCGCTTAGATGCTTTCAGCGGTTATCTTTCCCGAACATAGCTACCCGGCAATGCCACTGGCGTGACAACCGGAACACCAGAGGTTCGTCCACTCCGGTCCTCTCGTACTAGGAGCAGCCCCTCTCAAATCTCAAACGTCCACGGCAGATAGGGACCG
>NZ_JASCPO010000270.1:0-6965 GCF_029960145.1 Pseudomonas sp. PS01299
CGCGAATGCGGTGTATCAGACAAATTAATGTATCTGACACACCGCATTCGCGAGCAAGCCCGCTCCCACAGGGGGTAACGCAATTACCCTCAAGAATGGGGCGGCCGGGCTTACTCAGCCTTCAGGGTTTTCACACCTTCGCTGGTGCCCAGCAACAGCAGATCCGCCGGACGCGCCGCGAACAGGCCATTGGTGACCACGCCGACGATCGCGTTGATCTGCGCTTCCAGCTCCACCGGGTTGGTGATCTGCAGGTTGAACACGTCGAGGATGATGTTGCCGTTGTCGGTCAGCACGCCTTCGCGGTACACCGGGTCGCCGCCCAGTTTCACCAGTTGACGGGCCACGTGGCTGCGAGCCATCGGGATCACTTCGACCGGCAGCGGGAATTCGCCCAGCACCGGCACCAGTTTGCTGGCGTCGGCGATGCAGATGAAGGTTTTGGCCACGGCCGCGACGATCTTTTCGCGAGTCAGGGCGGCGCCGCCACCCTTGATCAGGTTCAGGTGCGCGTCGCTCTCGTCGGCGCCGTCGACGTAGAACTCCAGGTCGCTGACCGTGTTCAGCTCATACACCGGAATCCCGTGGCCCTTGAGGCGTGCGGCAGTGGCTTCGGAGCTGGCAACCGCGCCATCGAACGCGCCCTTGTGCTGGGCCAGTGCATCGATGAAGCAGTTGGCGGTGGAGCCGGTGCCGACCCCGACGATGCTCTTGTCGTCGAGTTTCGGAAGGATGAAGTCGACGGCGGCCTGAGCCACTGCCTGTTTGAGTTGATCCTGGGTCATGCGGGCTCCGGAAGCGGGCAAGGTGAGAACGGAAAGGCCGGCATTATAGGCCCCGCGACAAGGCAGGGGGAAACACTCCTGTGGTGAGGGGATTTATCCCCGATGGAGGGCGAAGCGCTCCCCAGCACTCCTCCCAAATATTGCGCTCTCAGGTTGACGACGGCTGCGCCGCCGATCGGGGATAAATCCCCTCACCACAATGAGGTTTACATCACAAACTGTTCGCCCCAGCTAAAACCCCCTGTTCAGTGTGGTCGCACGGGCAAAAGCCGGGTTAGACTCGTCGGCCCCGCCCAATCGCCAGTGATGCTTTCCGATGCTCGAACAGTACGTCAAAAAGATCCTCACCTCGCGCGTTTATGACGTTGCCGTAGAAACCCCGCTGCAGAACGCTCGCCAGCTCTCCGAGCGGCTGGGCAATGACATCTGGCTCAAGCGTGAAGACTTGCAGCCGGTGTTCTCGTTCAAGATTCGCGGCGCGTACAACAAGTTGACCCAGCTGACGGACGAAGAGCGCGCCCGTGGCGTGGTCACCGCGTCGGCGGGCAACCATGCGCAGGGTCTGGCGCTGGCGGCGAAAGTGCTGGGCGTGAAGGCCACCATCGTGATGCCCAAGACCACTCCGGAGATCAAGGTCGAAGGCGTGCGTTCGCGCGGCGGCAAAGTGGTGCTGCACGGCGATTCCTTCCCGGAAGCCCTGGCCTACTCGCTGAAACTGGTCGATGAAAAGGGCTACGTTTACATCCACCCGTACGACGATCCGCACACCATTGCCGGGCAGGGCACCGTGGCGATGGAAATTCTGCGCCAGCACCCGCAACCGCTGGACGCGATCTTCGTGCCGGTCGGCGGCGGCGGGCTGATCGCTGGCATCGCGGCGTACGTGAAATACCTGCGTCCGGACATCAAGGTCATCGGCGTCGAGCCGGACGACTCCAACTGCCTGCAAGCGGCCATGGCCGCCGGCGAGCGCGTGGTGCTGCCGACCGTGGGCATCTTCGCCGACGGCGTGGCCGTGGCGCAGATCGGCCAGCACACATTTGATATCTGCAAAGACTATGTCGACGAAGTCATCACCGTCAGCACCGACGAGATCTGCGCGGCAATCAAGGATATCTACGACGATACCCGCTCGATCACCGAACCTGCCGGCGCCTTGGGCGTGGCCGGGATCAAGAAGTACGTCGAGCTGCGCGGCGTCAGCGGCCAGACCTTCGTCGCCATCGACTCCGGGGCCAACGTCAACTTCGATCGCCTGCGCCACGTCGCCGAGCGCGCCGAGCTGGGCGAGGGCCGTGAAGCGATCATCGCCGTGACCATCCCGGAGCAGGCCGGCAGCTTCAAGGCGTTTTGCGAAGCGATCGGCAAGCGCCAGATCACCGAATTCAACTACCGCTACAACACCGGCAGCGAAGCGCACATCTTCGTCGGCGTGCAGACTCACCCGGAAAACGACCCACGCAGCGCACTGCTGGCGAGCCTGACCGAGCAGGGCTTCCCGGTACTCGACCTGACCGACAACGAACTGGCCAAGTTGCACATCCGCCACATGGTCGGCGGCCACGCGGCGCACGTGATCGACGAAGTGGTGTTTCGCTTCGAATTCCCGGAGCGTCCGGGCGCGCTGTTCAACTTTCTCAACAAGCTCGGCGGGCGCTGGAACATCTCGATGTTCCACTATCGCAACCATGGCGCGGCAGACGGCCGGGTGGTCGCGGGCCTGCAAGTCCCGCATGACGAGCGTCATCTGGTGCCGGCGGCGCTGGAAGAAATCGGTTACCCATATTGGGATGAAAGCGAAAACCCGGCCTATCAGTTGTTTCTTGGCTGAGCGGCTACGCTGATGGGCAGGCCCTGAGGAAATCGAACAATGGAAACGTTAACTGCCCTGAAAGCCGCGCACATTGTCGCCACTGTAGTGTTGCTGGCCGGTGCGCTCGGGTTGGGAGTCTGGGTTTTTCTGGCAAAACGCAAAGGTGATGCAACGGCGGGCAGCCGCACCTTGCAACGGCCACGGGTGTTCATCTGGCTGTTGATGGGCCTGGCGTTGTTGAGCATGCCGTTCACCGGCTGGGGCATGGTGCATCTGGTCGGCTGGCCGCTGGGGCAGACCTGGCTGCTGGCTTCCAGCGTGCTGTACACCGTGGCGGCGCTGGCGTGGTTCTGGTTGCTGGTGCGGTTGAATCGCTTGCGCAAGGCGCCGGGCGGGGTTGGCAGGTTCACTTTTGCCTTGGCGTTATTCAGTTTTGTCTGCTTTATCGCCATTGCCGGGTTGATGGGCGCCAAGCCTGTTTAAGGCTTCACATCGCGTTGCCCCATTCGGGAGCAAGCCCCCTCCCACATGGATTGGTGTTGTGAACACCATCTCCTGTGGGAGCGGGCTTGCTCGCGAAGGCGTAATCAGCCGCGCAACGAAATCACCGGCCAGCCCCGCTTCTCGGCCTCGGCCCGCAGATTCGGATCCGGATCCACCGCCACCGGGTTCGCCACCTGCTCCAGCAGCGGCAAATCATTCATCGAATCACTATAGAAATAGCTGTCATCCAGCGAATATCCGGTCTCTGCCAGCCAGCGATTGAGGCGCGTCACCTTGCCCTCGCGGAAGCACGGAATGTCGGTGCTGCGCCCGGTGTAGCGGCCATCGACCATCTCGCACTCGGTGGCGATCAGGGTTTCAACGCCCAGGCGCACGGCAATCGGGGCGGTGACGAAGCGGTTGGTGGCGGTGATGATCACCAGTTTGTCGCCGGCGTCGCGGTGCTGTTTGAGCAGTTCCAGCGCCTTGGGCAGCACGATCGGCTCGATGCAGTCGCGCATATAGTCGTTGTGCCACTGTTCGAGCACGGCCATTTCGGTGCGGCCGAGGATTTCCAGGCAGAAGTTCAGGTACGCGGCGTTATCCAGCTGGCCGGCCAGGTAATCCTGATAGAACTCGTCGTTGCGCGTCTTGTACGCCACCGGGTCGAGGAAGCCGCGTTCGCACAGATAGTCGCCCCAGGCGTGATCGCTGTCGCCGCCCAGAAGGGTGTTGTCCAAATCGAATAAAGCCAGGCGCATTGCAGTTACCCGCTGAAAAGTCAGTAAAAAGGCGACAAGAATACGGTCTTTTCACAAGAGTGCACATAAGGTAGGAACCTTCGTTGCCGCCTTATCAAGCTTTGTGGAACAATGCGGCGACATGCGTTTGCGAGGTTGTTGCCGTGATCGACCCCGATGGTTTCCGCCCCAATGTCGGGATCATTCTGACGAATGACGCCGGCCAGGTGCTATGGGCTCGCCGTATCAATCAAGATGCCTGGCAGTTTCCACAAGGGGGAATCAACCCCGAGGAGACGCCGGAGGACGCCTTGTACCGCGAGCTGAACGAAGAAGTTGGCCTGGAACGTGAAGATGTTGAAATACTGGCCTGTACTCGTGGCTGGTTGCGCTATCGTTTGCCGCAACGTCTGGTGCGTACCCACAGCCAACCGCTGTGCATCGGCCAGAAGCAGAAATGGTTTCTCCTGCGCCTGATCTCCAACGAGCAGCGGGTGCGGATGGATTTGACCGGTAAACCGGAGTTCGATGGCTGGCGCTGGGTCAGTTATTGGTATCCGTTGGGCCAGGTGGTGACATTCAAGCGCGAGGTGTATCGACGCGCCCTCAAAGAGCTTGCCCCGCGCCTTTTAGCGCGCGACTGACGACGGAGTTCGACCCCGAGCCATGCTCAATACGCTGCGCAAGATCGTCCAGGAAGTTAACTCCGCCAAGGATCTCAAGGCGGCGTTGGGGATTATTGTGTTGCGCGTCAAAGAGGCCATGGGCAGCCAGGTCTGCTCGGTCTACCTGCTTGATCCCGAGACCAACCGCTTCGTCCTGATGGCCACCGAGGGCTTGAACAAGCGCTCGATCGGCAAAGTCAGCATGGCACCCAACGAAGGTCTGGTGGGTCTGGTCGGCACGCGTGAAGAACCCCTGAACCTCGAAAACGCCGCGGATCACCCGCGCTACCGCTACTTCGCCGAGACCGGCGAGGAGCGCTACGCCTCCTTCCTCGGGGCGCCGATCATTCACCACCGCCGCGTCGTCGGCGTGTTGGTCATCCAGCAGAAAGAACGCCGCCAGTTCGATGAAGGTGAAGAAGCCTTCCTCGTGACCATGAGCGCGCAGCTCGCCGGCGTTATCGCCCACGCCGAGGCCACCGGCTCGATCCGTGGTCTGGGCAGACAGGGCAAGGGCATTCAGGAAGCCAAGTTCGTCGGCGTACCGGGCTCGCCGGGTGCGGCGGTCGGTACCGCGGTGGTCATGCTGCCGCCGGCGGACCTGGACGTTGTGCCAGATAAAACCATCACCGACATCGACGCCGAGCTGGCGCTGTTCAAGACCGCCATCGAAGGTGTGCGCGCCGACATGCGCGCGTTGTCTGCCAAGCTCGCGACCCAGCTGCGCCCGGAAGAGCGTGCGCTGTTCGACGTCTACCTGATGATGCTTGACGATGCCTCGCTGGGGAGCGAAATCACCACCGTGATCAAGACCGGCCAGTGGGCCCAGGGCGCACTGCGTCAGGTGGTCACTGAGCACGTCAACCGTTTCGAACTGATGGACGACGCCTACCTGCGCGAGCGTGCGTCGGACGTCAAAGACCTCGGCCGCCGCCTGCTGGCCTACTTGCAGGAAGAGCGTCAGCAGAACCTGGTCTACCCGGAAAAAACCATTCTGGTCAGCGAAGAGCTGACGCCGGCGATGCTCGGCGAGGTGCCGGAAGGCACATTGGTCGGTCTGGTGTCGGTCCTCGGTTCGGGTAACTCGCACGTCGCGATCCTGGCCCGGGCCATGGGCATTCCGACGGTGATGGGTCTGGTTGACCTGCCGTACGCCAAGGTTGACGGCATCGAAGTGATCGTCGATGGCACCCGCGGCGAGGTCTACACCAACCCCAGCGATGTGCTGCGCAAGCAGTTTGCCGAGGTGGTCGAAGAAGAGAAACAACTGGCGCTGGGCCTCGACACCCTGCGTGATCTGCCGTGCGTGACCCTCGATGGCCACCGCATGCCGCTGTGGGTCAACACCGGGCTGCTGGCCGATGTGGCGCGGGCGCAGAAGCGCGGCGCCGAAGGTGTCGGCCTGTATCGCACCGAAGTGCCGTTCATGATCAACCAGCGCTTCCCGAGTGAAAAGGAACAGCTGGCGATCTACCGCGAGCAGCTCGCCGCGTTCCACCCGCAACCGGTGACCATGCGCAGCCTCGACATCGGCGGTGACAAGTCGCTGTCGTACTTCCCGATCAAGGAAGACAACCCGTTCCTCGGCTGGCGCGGGATTCGCGTGACCCTCGATCACCCGGAAATCTTCCTGGTGCAGACCCGCGCGATGCTCAAGGCCAGCGAAGGCCTGAACAACCTGCGGATCCTGCTGCCGATGATCTCCGGCACCCACGAACTCGAAGAAGCCTTGCACCTGATCCACCGGGCCTGGGGCGAAGTGCGCGACGAAGGCACCGACGTGCCGATGCCGCCGATCGGGGTGATGATTGAAATTCCGGCTGCGGTGTACCAGACCAAGGAGCTGGCGCGGCAGGTGGACTTCCTGTCGGTCGGCTCCAACGACCTGACCCAGTACCTGCTGGCGGTCGACCGCAACAACCCGCGAGTGGCCGACCTCTACGACTACCTGCACCCGGCGGTGCTGCAAGCCCTGCAAACCGTGGTGCGCGACGCGCATGCCGAAGGCAAACCGGTGAGCATCTGCGGTGAAATGGCCGGTGATCCGGCAGCGGCGGTGCTGTTGATGGCGATGGGCTTCGACAGCCTGTCGATGAACGCCACCAACTTGCCGAAAGTGAAGTGGATGCTGCGCCAGATCAACCTGAGCAAGGCCAAGGATCTGCTGGCGGAGCTGATGAAGATCGATAACCCGCAAGTTATCCACAGCTCGCTGCAACTGGCGCTGAAGAATCTCGGGTTGTCGAAGATGAATCCGCCGGCGGTCAACAAGGCTCTCTAAAACCTTGTGGGCCTCTTCGCGAGCAAGCCCGCTCCCACATTTGACCGAGTTCTACCTTTGGAATGTGGTCGAATGTGGGAGCAACTGTCTTACTGCCACCGTTCGTCACCGCCACTCTGTGCCGTCTCGCAGCATGGCATTCAGTCTGATCAGCAGTATTCGCATACAGGCGATGAGCGCGACTTTCGCGCTCTTGCC
>NZ_JASCPO010000271.1:0-6957 GCF_029960145.1 Pseudomonas sp. PS01299
GGGGCAAGAGCGCGAAAGTCGCGCTCATCGCCTGTATGCGAATACTGCTGATCAGACTGAATGCCATGCTGCGAGACGGCACAGAGTGGCGGTGACGAACGGTGGCAGTAAGACAGTTGCTCCCACAGTGGATTGCAGTGTTCGAAAATCTTTTCGAAAAAACTTTGCACTGCGCTGTAACGCATCGCCATGAGCGTTCTCTAGTGGGGTAAGCAAGCGCACTTCGCTTGTAAAACCCAAGCTCAAATCTGGAGAAACATCATGACTGCTACCACTCGCACCCTGTCCGCCGCTGCCCTGGTTCTGGCTCTTGGTTCCGCCCTGAGCATGACTGCCGTTTCCAGCGCCAATGCCGCCGACAACAGCAACATGGAAAAATGCTTCGGTGTGGCCATGAAGGGTCACAACGATTGCGCCGCGGGCGCGGGCACTACCTGTGCCGGCACAGCGAAGATGGACTACCAGGCCAACTCGTGGAAGTTCGTGCCAAAAGGCACCTGCACCACCACCGAGAGCAAGACCTCGCCGACCGGTTTCGGTCAGATGGAAGCCTATAAAGCCAAATCCTGAACCATTGCCTGCCCGAGTGACGCTCATGTTGACCACCAGCGAAACTGTCCCACCGCGCACTCGGGCAGCCCTCTGCGGGCTCCCGCCCCGCGCGGGGCTGGGGCTCAAGACCGGGCACTTTATTGAAGTGCTCGGCACCCAACCGGACATCGGTTTCTTTGAAGTCCACGCCGAAAACTACATGGTCGACGGCGGTCCGTTTCATCATTTTCTCGGGTTGATCCGCGAGCAGTATCCGCTGTCGCTGCACGGTGTCGGGCTGTCCATCGGGGCCGAAGGGTCGCTGGATGCTCAACACCTGCAACGCCTGAAAACGCTGATCGAGCGCTATCAACCGCAATCCTTTTCCGAACACCTGGCCTGGTCGAGCCACGGCCCGGTGTTCCTCAATGACCTGCTGCCGCTGGCGTATGACACGCCGACGCTGAACCGCGTCTGCGAACACATCGATCAAGTGCAGAACAGCCTCAAGCGGCCGATGCTGCTGGAGAATCCAGCGACCTATCTCGGCTTCGAGCGCTCGACCATCGACGAGCCGGCGTTCATCACCGAGGTGATCCGCCGCAGCGGCTGTGGTCTGCTGCTCGACGTCAACAACGTCTACGTCTCGTGCGTCAATCATCAACGCGATCCACTGACCTACCTCGACGCGCTGCCTTTGCACGCGGTCGGCGAGATTCATCTGGCCGGGTTCGCCGAAGATGCCGACAGCCTCGGCGACCGTTTGCTGATCGACGATCACGGCGCGCCGATTGATGACGCGGTCTGGGCGTTGTACCGACAGGCGCTCGAACGAGTCGGCCCGGTGGCAACCTTGATCGAACGGGACAACCAGGTTCCGGCGTTCAATGTGCTGCTGGCCGAGGCGCAGCAGGCCGAAGCGTTGTTGCTGCACGCTGGGAGTCGGCCATGAGCACGCAAGCCGACTTCAGCGCCGCCCTGCTCGACACTCGCCTGCCCTGCCCCGCTGGCCTGTGCAGCGCCAACGGTGCTGATCCTGCCAGCCGATTCCTGGTGTATCGCAATAACGTGCAAGGTTCGTTGATCAACGCGCTGGCCGACAGTTATCCGGTGGTGCAGCAATTGGTCGGCGAGGAATTCTTCCGTGGCATGGCCGGCATATTCATCCAGCAGCAGCCGCCGCACAGTCCGTTGATGAGCCGTTACGGCGACGGTCTGGCGGACTTCATTGACGCATTCGAAGCGGCGGCCGAGGTGCCGTATCTGGCCGATGTCGCACGGCTCGAACGCTTGCGCACCCGCGCTTATCACGCCGCCGATGCCGCGACGGTCAGTGCGCAACAGATCAGCGCTGCACTGGCCGATCCGCAAACACTCGCCGAACTGGACATCACCCTGCATCCCTCGCTGCACCTGCTCGATTCGGCTTACGCGGTGGTTTCGATCTGGGCGGCGCATCAAGGAGAAGCGACGCTGGCAGGCATCGACATCCATCAAGGGCAACACGCACTGGTGCTGCGCAACGCTCTGGAGGTCGAGGTGTTTGCCCTCGATCACGGCGACAGCGTATTCATCCGCCATCTGCTCCATCACCGACCGCTGCTGCAAGCCGCGCAAGACAGTCCACCTTTCGATCTGCCGCAGACGCTCGCCCTGCTGATCGGCCACAACGCCATCACCGACCTGAACACCAAGGTATCGCCATGAACAACCTCATCATTCGCGCCATCGGACTCATGGAAAAAATCCCCCACAGCCTGATCGCCTTCATCGCGCGATTCTCGATTGCCGCGGTGTTCTGGAAGTCCGGGCAGACCAAGGTCGAGGGGCTGGCCATCGACTTGATCGACGGCACCGTTCAACTCGGCTGGCCACGTTTGGCAGACTCGACGATTCCGTTGTTCCAAAGCGAATACCACGTACCGCTGCTGTCACCGGAAATCGCCGCGCACATGGCGGCGTTTGCCGAACACTTCTTTCCGGTGCTGATATTGATCGGCTTCGCCACGAGGTTTTCGGCGCTGGCGCTATTGGGCATGACGCTGGTCATCGAGGTGTTCGTCTATCCCGATGCCTACCCGACCCATGGCACCTGGGCGGCGGTGCTGCTGTACCTGATGGCGACCGGGCCGGGGAAATTGTCGATTGATCATCTGATCGCACGACGTTTTGTCTGCTGACCACAACCTGTAGGAGTCAGCCTGCTCGCGATAGCGGTAATCCAGCCAACATTTCTGTTGAATTTGCTTACGCAATCGCGAGCAGGCTCACTCCTACAGGAAATGAGTTAGCGCTGAAGGCGATCCAGCGCCTCGCCGCTGCGTTTGAACCAGCCAATCAGATAATCCGCCAGCACCTGCGTGCGCTTGGGCAAACCGCCCTGGTAGGGGTGCACCAGATACATCGGCATCCGCCGCGTCTGAAAATCGCGCAGCAGCCAGCGCAACCGGCCATCAGCCAACTCCGTTTGCAGCAGGTACGACGGCAACCGAGCGATACCGGCGCCGGCCAGTGCGGCTTTCTTCAGCAGGTTGTAATGGTTGCTGGCGAACGGCCCCGACACCCGCACCCGCAGCAATTCGTGCTGTTGGTGATACAGCCATTCCTCGCGACCACTGTAGTGGCTGTTGAGCAGGCAACGGTGTTCGGCCAGCTCCTGCGGGGTCAGCGGTTCGCCGAACTGCGCTAGATACGCCGGGCTGGCGCAGGTCATTTCCTGCCAAGCCAGCAGCGGCTTGGCCACCAGCCGCTCGTCATTGGCCACCTCGGAGCGAATCGCCAGATCGAAGCCATCCCGGGACAGGTCGCGATAGTGGTTGTTCAGCTCCAGCTCGATCAGCACCTCGGGGTATTGCTGCGAGAACTCCAACAGCAAGCCATCGAAAAACGTCTCTCCCAGCGACACCGGAACGGTCATCCGCACCGGGCCGGCCATGTCGTCCTTCAAGCGCGCCAATGCCTGCCGCGCGCGCTCCACCTGGACGACCAGCGCTTGCGCCTGGGGCAGCAAAGCGGCGCCGGCGGCAGTCAGGCTCAGACGGCGCGTCGTGCGTTGCAGCAACACCACGGAAAACTGTGCTTCCAGCTGACTGATGCGTTTGGACAACTGGCCCTTGCTGCACCCCAGTTGCTGCGCCGCCAGGGTAAAACTGCCAGCCTCGATCAACACCGCAAACGCCGCCAGATCATCCATTTCACTCATGGATTGTTTCCATTTGAAAACCAAAGGTTGCCTATTAGTGCGCTTATCCGCAGAAAAAACCACTCTAGACTGAAACCTCGTTCAACCCATTGAGGAACAGTCCCATGAAGATTCTGTTGATCGGTGCCGCGGGCACCATCGGTTCGGCCGTGGATAAAGAGCTGAGCCAGCGTCACGAAGTGATTCGCATCGGTCGCAGCAGCGGCGACTTCCAGGTCGACATCAGCGACAGCGCCTCGATTCGCAAACTGTTCGAGCAGACCGGCAAGTTCGACGCGCTGATCTGCGCCGCCGGCAACGTGACCTTTGCTCCGCTCGGCGAGATGAACGCTGACAGCTTCGCCCTGGGCCTGAAAGACAAGCTGATGGGCCAGGTCAACCTCCTGCTGATCGGCCGCGAATACGCCTACGACGGCGCCTCGTTCACCTTCACCACCGGCGTGCTCAGCCACGACCCGATCCGCACCGGCGCCTCGGCAGCACTGGTCAACGGCGCTCTGGACAGCTTCGTCAAAGCCGCCGCCATCGAGTTGCCGCGAGGCCTGCGCGTCAACTCGATCAGCCCGACCGTGCTGCTGGAAGCGATGGGCAGCTACGCCCCGTACTTCCGTGGCTACAAGCCGGTTCCAGCATCCGATGTGGCATTGGCCTACGCGAAAAGTGTCGAAGGCCTGCAAACCGGTCAGACCTTTCACGTGGGCTAAACCCTTGTGATCAACGGTCAGCCTGCGTAACGTGGCGGCACTTGTCTGGAGAGCCGAAGATGCGTGTTGCCCGTTCGTTGATCGTTGTCGCCCTGCTGCCGTTATTCGCCGCCTGCCAATTGCTCGACGGCTCTCGTGAAAGCGCGTCCCACGTCGGGCAGACCCGGATGCAGGGGCAGTTGACCGCAGCCGAGGGCAAACTGGTGTTCCAGCCGTGTGGCGAACAGCGTCAGTACGTGGTCAACGACATCGGCGGCACCAGCGTGCTGCAAGAGGCTGCGACCCTCGCCGATCAGCAGGGCAAGCTGTTTGCCGATGTGCGCGGGAGGATCGCCGGCGACCGCCTCGACCTCGGCCAGTTGTACCGCGTCGAGCGCTCTGGCACTGCGTGCGATGACCCGAACTTCAAACTGTTGATCCTGCGTGCCGCCGGCCACGGTCCCGAGTGGAACGTCAAAGTCAGCGGCAAGGGCATGGTCATCGACCGCGAAGGCCAGCCGGCGCTGGCGGTGCCGTATGTCGAGGAGCAACTGGGCGACGGCCGCTTCAACCTCAGCAGCGAAGCCAACAACCAGCGCATCGAGTTGTGGGTCGCGCCGCAGCGCTGCGTCGACAGCAGCACCGGCAGCGTGCAGCACATGAGCGCCGAGCTGCGCATCGACGGCAAGGTCGAACGTGGTTGCGGGTATTTCGGCGGATCGCGCAACGACTGAGCGTTTTAGCCTCACCGGATCCGGCCTTTGCGGCTTATAATCGCGGCCTTCAAACGCCCTGGCGCAGTTGTGCGCCCCGCGAATCCGGATCCTCGCCATGTTACGAATCACCGAACTCAAGCTGCCAATCGACCATCCCGAAGAAGACCTGCGTGCTGCCATCGTGCAGCGCCTGGGCATCGCCAGCGATGACTTGCTCGATTTCACCTTGTTCAAGCGCAGCTACGACGCGCGAAAAAAGTCCTCCGAACTGTGCTTCATCTACACCATCGACCTCAACGTGCGCGACGAGGCCAAGGTGCTGGGCAAGTTCGCCGACGACCGTAACGTCAACGTGGCGCCGGATGTCAGCTACAAATTCGTCGGTCAGGCGCCGAGCGACCTGAGCCAGCGCCCGATCGTGGTCGGTTTCGGCCCGTGCGGGATTTTCGCCGGCCTGCTGCTGGCGCAGATGGGCTTCAAACCGATCATCCTTGAACGCGGCACCGAAGTTCGTCAGCGCACCAAGGACACCTGGGGCCTGTGGCGTAAAAGCGTGCTCAACCCCGAGTCCAACGTGCAGTTCGGCGAAGGCGGCGCGGGTACGTTCTCCGACGGCAAGCTGTACAGCCAGATCAAGGATCCGAAGTTCCTTGGCCGCAAGGTCCTGCACGAGTTCGTCAAGGCCGGCGCGCCGGAAGAAATTCTCTACGTCAGCAAACCGCACATCGGTACGTTCCGTCTGACCGGCATGGTCGAGACCATGCGTGAAGAGATCCGCGCCCTGGGTGGCGAAGTGCGCTTCCAGGAGCGCGTCACCGATGTGCTGATCGAAGACGGCCAACTGGTCGGCGTCGAGCTGGCGAGCGGCGAAACCCTGCATTCGAAACACGTGGTTCTGGCCCTTGGTCACAGTGCCCGTGACACCTTCCGCATGCTCCACAGCCGTGGCGTGTTCATGGAAGCCAAGCCGTTCTCGGTGGGTTTCCGCATCGAGCACCCGCAATCGCTGATCGACCGTGCGCGGCTGGGCAAGTACGCCGGCCACCCGAAGCTGGGCGCTGCCGACTACAAACTGGTGCACCACGCCAAGAACGGCCGTTCGGTCTACAGCTTCTGCATGTGCCCGGGCGGCACCGTGGTTGCAGCGACGTCCGAGCCGAACCGCGTGGTCACCAACGGCATGAGCCAGTACTCGCGTAACGAGCGTAACGCCAACTCCGGGATCGTCGTCGGCATCACCCCGGAAGTCGATTACCCGGGCGGCCCGCTGGCCGGGATCGAGTTGCAGGAGCGTCTGGAATCCCACGCGTTCATCCTCGGCGGCAGCGACTACAAGGCCCCGGCGCAACTGGTCGGCGACTTCATCAACGGCACCCCGTCCACCGAACTGGGCGAAGTCGAGCCGTCGTACAAACCGGGCGTGGCCCTGGGCGACCTGGCCCTGGCGCTGCCGGACTTTGCCATCGAAGCGATTCGTGAAGCGTTGCCGGCGTTCGAGAAACAGATTCGCGGCTACTCGCTGCACGATGCGGTGTTGACCGGGATCGAAACCCGCACCTCGTCGCCGCTGCGCATCACGCGTAACGAGTCGCTGCAGAGCATGAACGTCAAAGGTCTGTTCCCCGCGGGTGAAGGCGCGGGTTATGCCGGTGGGATTCTGTCGGCGGGTGTGGACGGGATTCGGATTGCCGAGGCCGTGGCGCGGGACATTCTCGGTCTGGAAGCCTGATACATCTGTCTTGAAGTAACACCAACCTCCTGTGGGAGCGGGCTTGCTCGCGAAGGCGCTGTGTCAGTCGACGACAATGTTGACTGACACAGCGCC